>JAILAA010000147.1 GCA_024681875.1 Prevotella sp. | reverse complement strand
TTTGCTGGCAAGCGTGTCACGATGCTTCCATAGCAATGTGACCAGGGTGGAAAAGATGCCGCCGTCCCTCATGTCATCTATTTTCTCATTCACCGTCTTGATGTTGACATTCCCTCCGGCTTGCCGTATGGCCGTGGCCGATCCCTGACTTGTACCACTACTCTTGCCGCTGTTGGGTGTGCTGTTGTCGCCGCCCTCGTTGCCGTCGTGAATGTAGATGTAGGTCGTTTGGCCATCGGTTTTCGTGCTCACCTCCTTTCCCGTGGTGCTTTCTCCACCGCTGAGGGTAAAGGCTTCTATCTTGTCAATGGCAGACTTCAACAGGCTCTTTGGCTTGAACGTGCCGTAGGTCACGGTCTTTACGCCCGTGATGACGTTCTCGCTGATACCCGTAACGATATAGCCATTGTAAGGCTCGCCGAGATCGGGAACAGCACCGCTACCCTCGCCAGTGATTACATCGGTAAACGTGCGCTCTTCCGTCACCGTCGGCTGCTTGCTCTCATATATCAGACGAGCACGCTCCATGCCCTTCTCCAACAATTCACGCTGGGCCACGACGCGCAGCCTGTCCTCGATGGCCACGTTCACAAGCGTTACCCAGTTGCCGGCTTGCGGACACAGACCGCCGTTGTCGAAGCCAGCAGGGAGGGTGGGAAGCTGCAGGGAGCCGTCAGCCTCCAGTATGATGTAGCACTCACCAGCAACTACTTCGTGACTTCCTTCAAGGCTGTTGTTATCGCCAACCACCTTATAGGCGAAGTCGGGGCTGCGGTCTATCGTGCCAGCGGTCAGCATCGTCAACTCAAACTGCCGCCCTGTCAGTGGCCCGCTTTGGAACAGCAGCGAAAGCGGCTTGTCCTGGATGATATAGCTCTTGTCTATCTCGTAATCTGCGCCGTCCAGTTCAAGGGTGACATACCATTTGGCATACAACTTGTAGACGGCCTCCGCTCCATCGGTGCCCTCCGCCACGGTTTCACCGTTTTTCTCCCAATGGTCAACAATCTTCTTTCCGTCCTCGTCAAGGCAATAGCACAGGCAGTACTTTGCCGTGTCGATGTTCAGGTTCAGTTTCGGGTAAACTTCATCGAACACAAGGAACGTCTCAAACGGGGCCTCAACATAATTACCGTGTTCATCCTTTGTGCGCAAGTCTATCACGCTGCCGGGATAGTCCGTCTCGTCAAGGTGCAGACGCTGGGTGATGGCCGCATAGCCCTGCCCTGTCGCGGTGCGCTTCGCCATGTTCTTATTGCCTCCGAGAACGACAAAGCGGTTGAAGAACTCGGTGTCGGCGTAGGCGCGTGTCTTTCCAATGACTATCTTCCGGCCTATATAGTAGGCGTGGGCTTCAGCGGCCTCGGCAATGTCATCGATCAGCTTCTTCAGGGTGCTGCCGTCAAAGGTCACATTGATGAAAGTATTGCGGAGGGCCGAAATCTCAGCCGCCGCCTCTACAGGGTCGGGGTTCTCGCTGCAAAGCACTATGCGGAATGTCTCAGGCTCATAACCATCGCGCTCATAACTTGGCAGATTCTGGGCAAGGAAAAGGTTCAACTCGTCAATGATGGTGCCAAGTGGCCCACAGAACGGAGAGGTGTAGAGGGTGCTTTCCAGCGTGCCGTCTCCAGCACCTATGTAAATCCACTCACCGCCCACATAACGCCAGTATTTCCAGCCATTGGAGCTGATGCGGTAAACGTCATTCTCTCTGACAACAGTACTGCCGCCGTCGTACCACTGCTTTGTGCCGCCCGTGCTATAGACATAGCGGATATGGCTGTTGTCGGCATGGTTGGAATCAGGATTCCTAACGATGGCCAAAGTTCCTGTGGCATAGTTGGAGGCATCGGGCAGCTTCGCGTCGGTAGAGACCACGGCGACAACAGTTCTATTCTCAATCCCACTGTTTGGCTGCGGGCTATACAAGTATATCTTGTTGTTGACGTAGATGATGAGCTTCTTTCCGTAGTTGTTCTTTCCGAGCAGTACGGCAGGCTCAGAGAACTTCGGCGACCACATATAGAGGCCGTCGCTGCCCAGCGTGGGCACATAGTTCTCCTTCATCACGTAGCCAAGGAACATCGTGCCGCCACGAATAAGACCACCCTCCTCGCTCTTCCACGAAAGGGTAAGCCCACCGTCGGCATTGATGTTTTCGTCGATGGTGGCACCGCTGATGACGGTCTCATGTGTCAGGGCATCGGTAGCACCGAGACCCTTGTCACTGAGTGCTGATAGTATATCGTTTATGCTCATAGCTCTCTTTCGTTAATCACTTGCCAGTACCGTGTCTCTCAGTTCCGGGTGCGGCTCTTTCAGTACCCACATGAACTTTGCCAGTTCCATGTTGAACGCCGTGAACTGCTGGAAGTTCTGGAACAGCACGCGGTACACCCTGTTTGGGTGGCGTTTTGTCTTTAGGCGTATGAACTCCCCCCTGTCAAGTCTCAGCACCTCATTGCAGAACAGCTCATAGCGCGTGAGGAACTGCGCTTCGTATGCTGCATAAAGATGAACCTCCAGCGACATGATGTGCTCGTCCTTCACGCCAATGGTGCTGCCGAGGTAGGACACGCCCGGCGTGATGGCGTTGCTGATGCTTACAGGCTCCTTGTTGCCCGGCTCCATGAGCAGCGGACTACTCTTCTCCAATGTCAGGCCGTAGCGGTCGAAAGCATCGACATAGCCGTTAGCATCCCTGCCCGTCACCGCCTTGTGCGTCTTTATAAATAATTCTCCGTGTGGCATATCTCAATCCGTGTAATTCGTTGTTTAGAAAATCTGTCCTATCTTGCTGTCTATCGACTCCAGCCGCTCACCGAACTGCCGCAGCATCTGCTCATTCGAGGTCTTGATGTCGTAGAGATAGCTGTTGCCGATGATGATTAGGCCGCGAATCTCCCTTATCGTCTCACTGTCCGAAGAGGTCAGGCTGCCCATGCTGTTTAGCGTGCTCTCTATCTGCCGCGCCGTTTCTGAATTGCGGGAAGATGCAAGCCCCAAGCCGACACCCGTCACGCCTATGCCGCCACGCAGCGTGTAGAGTATCTGCTCCAGCGTCATTTCCTGGGCCATGTTGATACCAATCAGCTTATCTTCCTGCTCGTAGGTTGCCTTATCGGCTATGTTCGCCGTGGCCGTCTGGTTGCTCGAAGCGACGTTCAGCCCCAACAGCTCCTGAATGGCCATCGCCTGCTCCACGTAGCCCTCCTTCGCAGAGACAATGGCATCGCGCAGCAGCTTCATCTGCTTCATACGATCCTCCTCACTGAGGCCGCTGTTCAGGATGCTCTCATAGTGTGCTTGCCAGTCCTTCATCTGCGCGTCGAAGGCATCGCCCAGCACAAAGTCCTTGATAAACGCCTCGGCCATTATCTTGCTGATTGACTCAGACCAGTCCTCGGCACTCTGCTCCATATCCATCAGACTCGACACGAAGTTGCTCTTCAAGTCCTGAAGGTGGTACTCCACTTCTTCGGCCACCTCCTCGACAGTCTCTTTATAGACACCCAGGGAGTTCAAGATGTAGTCGGCTATCGGTCGCAGTTCCTCGTATGCTCCTACCAACTGACCGACATACGGCATCATCGCGTCGAGCATCGTCTGGTATGTCGCGCCCTCCTGCTCCGCTGCCGCGTTCCATGCCTTTTGCATGGTGTCAAGTATCGGCTGGATCATCGTGGGAATGACCATCGACTTGATGATTTTCTCGGCTATCATCTTGCCAACGCTCTGCGCCCAATCTTCAGCCGTGGCCTCCATATCCATGAGCGTAGAAGTCCAGCTGTCGGCCATATCGCTAAACGTGGTGTCAAGCTGCTTGTCAAGTTCCTTGATGGCATCGGCGATATTCGACACCTCCACGTCGGTGCTGATGGTAGAGTAGAGTTCCTGCACCTTCTGCTTGATGCGCTCCAATGCGTCGGTGTTTCCGCTCTGCAGAGCCTCGGCCCACTCCTTGTTAATGGCGGCAATCTGCTCCTTATACGTGCGCTCTACGTAGGCGTCGAGCATCTGCTCCAGCATCGTGCGCCCGATGCTCTTGCCGAATGTCTCAGCGTCGCCATTCATGTCTATGAGCGATGACAAGAAAGCACCGCGCAAGTCAGAGAATCCCTCCTTGGCCACATCGGCCAGCGACTTGTACTTGGCTATGAGACCGCTGAAATCTGAGTTCTCAGGATTGGTGATGTCATTCTCCAACTGCTCGATGTCTTTCAGCACATCTTCAATGGTGTGCTCCGTGTCCTCACCCGTAAGGATGGCTTGCCACATCTTCTTGATGGCGGCAATACGGTCGGCATACTGGCCAGTAGAGAGCATCTGCTCCAGCATTTCACGAATCAGCGTCTGGCCTATCTGCTTACCGATGTCCTCAACGTCATCGTCGAGGGAAAGGAGGCGGTCGAGCAGGGTGTCACCGAGGCTGTCAAGGCTGTTGCTGAAATCGGGCTTTACACCTGACAGGCTCAATATCTGCTGCACCACGTCCTTCAGTTCAGGGTAGGCATCCTGTAGGGCGGTAATGGAGGCTTTCAGCCCCTCGTCATTGAGCACGCCCTTCCAGTTATACACGGCATTGCCCTCCGCGTCGCTGGTGGTGTTCGTGGCCATGGCATCGTTGAAGGCTTTCTGAATGTTGTCGAGCAGCGGCTGAATCATGGTGGGCACAATCATCTGCTCGATAATCTTCTGTGCCATTGTCTGGCCTATCTCTTTTGCCCAATCCTCGGCGGTGGCGTTGAAGTCCATGAGGTTCGACACCCAGTTTCCCGTCATGTCCTTAAAGGTGGTGTCGTTCTCAATCTTCTTCAGCGCGTCGGTGAACCGCTTCGTACCGTCCACCGCCTCGTTGTAGAA
>JAILAA010000079.1 GCA_024681875.1 Prevotella sp. | reverse complement strand
TGCGACCAATGCTTCTGCAGAGTCCCTAAACTCAAAGATCAAGCAATTTCGTGCACAGCTTAGGGGAGTAATTGATGTGGACTTCTTTCTCTATAGGATGTCAATGATATACGGATAAACACAGGAATTTACTGGTGAGCCCCAATAAGCCCCGATTTATAAGCAGGAAAAAGCCCGCCAATAAGCCCCGAAGGGGCGGCAGAATACAGGCAGGGGCAACGCCCCTGTACGTCGCACCCTACCACCGACAAGCCCCGAAGGGGCGGCAGAATACAGTCAGGGGCAACGCCCCTGTATGTCGCCCCTCACCACCGGCAAGCCCCGAAGGGGCGGCAGAAATTTTGTAAAGAAAAAATACCCCCAAAAAAGGTGCGCGAAAAATGTCAAAATAGAGCGGGAGGAGGGCAGAAAACGCCCACTCAGCCGCTTTTTGTACGAAAAACAGGCTTTGAAAAGCTGCACACTTTTCAAAAAGCGTGCACTTTCCAGCCTCAAAAAGCCTTTTTTCAGGGTCAAAACCGGCTTTCAGAATGTCGCCGGGAGGCTACTTTTTCTAAAAAGGAGGCTCCGCATAAAAAAATCTAACGTGAGATTTTTTTGCGGGCGACTTCGCCAAAAGTAAGAGGGGTGTTGTTTTTGTGACATCTCTCTGATTCTCTGTAAGATAGCAAACCCCCAAAAATAAGCCGTTTTTTCGAGTCAGATTTTCCGAGGCGCAGAATTTTCAAAATACAGGGGTAGTTAATTGCCAGTTTTGTAAAAAATTTTCAGGCAAGGAGAAGTTTCCCCTTACGCTGGCAACACGCGGCGGCGGACCCCACCCCTGCCCCTCCCCTATAGGGGAGTGGAGTAGCTGCGCGTCCTTGTTGTGAAACCGTAGCGGCCAAAACTCCCCTCCCCTCAAGGGGAGGGGTTAGGGGTGGGGTCAACCGCGGCCAAAATCGCTGAAGGGATATTACCGACCCCACCCCTGCCCCTCCCCTCAAGGGGAGGGGAGTAACAGCGCGTCTCTTGTCGTGGAATACTGTAGCGGAAAACTCCCCTCCCCTACAGGGGAGAGGAGTACCTGCGCGTGTCCCCCATGCCGTAGAATATGGCGGCCAACTCCCCTCCCCTCAAGGGGAGGGGAGGGGTGGGGTTATCCGCCGCAAAAACCAGCGTAAAGGACACTACCGCCCACACTTCCCCCTAGCAGCTCCTCTACGCAACTACCTACAAGAAAGGGGAGTCCTGACCTGCCGCCCTGACAATCTCGGCCACTACGCCGTCGAGACACGTGAAGACCTGTTCGTTGTGGAACCTGACTACCCGGATGCCTTGACTGGCAAGGAATTTCGTGCGCTGCTCGTCGTAGTCGTAGCGGTAGTCATGGCTCGACCCGTCAAGCTCGACGCATAGCCGACGTTCAGGACAGTAGAAGTCGAGCACATACGGCCCGATGCCCTGCTGGCGGCGGAATTTCAAGCCGCCCGCACCACGCCCACGCAGCGCCCGCCAGAGCATCGCCTCGGCTGGGGTCATGTTGCTGCGCAGTGACTTGCGCAGTTCTTTCTGTTCGGCATCGTTAGCCTTCGCTGAATTGTAGCGCATTGTCTTTAGCTTTAGGTTATAACGCGGATAGGGGGGATTTATTGTCTTTTTACCGCCCCCAGCCCCTGCAAGGGATGGGAGTAACAGCGCTTTTTTGTCGTGGAACCGTAGCGGCCAAACTCCCCTCCCCTCGAGGGGAGGGGTTAGGGGTGGGGTTAACCGCCGCAAAATCCGCGGAAGGAATATTACCGACCCCACCCCTGAGGACCCCACCCCTGCCCCTCCCCTTGAGGGGAGGGGAGTATCTGTGCGTGTCCCCCATGCCGTAGAATACGGTAGTAAACTCCCCTCCCCTCGAGGGGAGGGGAGTAGATTGAAAAAGAAGACAACTTGAACCGCTCGGCTATGCCGCTTTGCAAAGAACATGGACAACCTTTTTTTCTTGTACAATAATAATGTTGTCCTGGTTGTCTTCTTCAATTTATTAATGTTGTCCCAGTTGTTCGAGTTGTCTTCTTCAATTTATCGGGTTGTCTTCTTCAATTTAACTCCCCGCCCCTTCAAGGGGAGGGGTTAGGGGTGGGGTCAAGTATTGTTTTTGGCGTTAAATATGCGAAAAAAGGGGGGGAAACGGGGGGGGGGGATGTGACCCTGCATCGGTTTTTTTTGAAAAAAACAGGAAAAAGTTTTGGCGGTTCAGAAAAAAGTGTTACCTTTGCACCCGCAATCGAGAGAGATGCCTTCCGGGTTGCGGAAGAAAACGCGGAAATAGCTCAGTTGGTAGAGCACGACCTTGCCAAGGTCGGGGTCGCGGGTCCGAGTCCCGTTTTCCGCTCCACATGTTGAAAGAAAGAGCGGGTGGCAGTGAAATTTCTCTGCACCGATAAGATGCCCAGGTGGCGGAATTGGTAGACGCGCACGTTTCAGGTGCGTGTGCCGCGAGGCGTGCAGGTTCGAGTCCTGTTCTGGGCACTCTTTTCTTTGCGTGTGTTGAATTAATGTTGGAGAGGTGGCGGAATTGGTAGACGCGCTACTTTGAGGGGGTAGTGTCAATTGCGACGTGGGAGTTCGAGTCTCCTCCTCTTCACCATTTCTTTCACTTTTTTTGGCAAATGCGGAAATAGCTCAGTTGGTAGAGCACGACCTTGCCAAGGTCGGGGTCGCGGGTCCGAGTCCCGTTTTCCGCTCTTTTTGGATGCTTATTGCATTTAAAAACACAAATTAGAACATGAATCTCTATTTACGCTATTTTAATAAGGAGACGCTTGTTACAAGTGTCGATGAGGCTATTTCTTTTCTTGGCAGCATTGACGAAATAGATATAACACCCGAGCTGGAGCAGGACATCCGTGAATATGCCGCCAGCGATGTGTTCTATCCCAAGCGCTACAAGATTCGTTCGCGCGTGTACTTTATTATTATTAAGACAGAGGCGTCCACTATGCAGGACTTCAAAGAAAAGAAAGCACTTCGTGGCCATGGCGCTGATGATGTCGACAATGCACCGCGCGACCGTCAGCCGTCGCAGGTCATGATGAAGCTGGGCGAAGAGCATCCGGGCTGGTATGAGGGTACGCTCAATTTCAAACGGGTGCAGATGGTTCCTGGAACGGGAAAGTTCCAATATCGCGATACACTCTTTGTGGCGCAGGTAAAGGCTCATTCACCACAAGACTGCTATAATAGAATTGTTGACCATTTGCGTGCAAGGGTAGACGAGCGCAGTCAGTTTCCTTCGCCTAAGGGCAAAAACTTCAAATACCGTTTTCTGGGAACAGCAAAATGAACAAGGTGATGCTGATAGGCAACGTGGGCAAGGACCCCGAGGTGCGCTATGTCGACCAAGGACAGCCCGTGGCACGTCTGACGCTGGCAACGACGGAACGTGGCTATACGTTGCAGAACGGCACACAAGTGCCCGACCGCACTGAGTGGCACAATGTCATTCTGTGGCGGAAGCTTGCCGAGGTTGTTGAGCGCTATGTGCACAAGGGCGACAAGCTCTATATCGAGGGACGCATCCACTATGCCTCTTACGATGACAAGCAGGGTAAACGGCAGTATTATACCGAGATTTGGGCTGACAACATGGAGATGCTCACACCGAAGGCAGCCACGCTGGCATCATCAAATTCCTAATCCCATAGGATGGACTATCTTCAACAACTTTTCAGTGAAGTGCAGTGGTTTGCCCCTTCAGCAGGGGCCATCATAGCCATTGTGCTCACCTTTCTGCTTCTTTTCGTCTCAGGCTTCGCTTCTGGTTCAGAGATAGCTTTTTTCTCGTTGTCGCCTGCCGACCTGAACGAACTTGACGAGGAGAAGAACGCTGTTGACGGCAAGATACAGCGGCTGCGCGAAGATTCGGAGCGTACCCTGGCAACCATTCTCATTACCAACAACTTGGTCAATGTGACCATCATCATGCTCTGCAACTATTTCTTTGCCCACGTTGTCAGCTTTGGCCGTGCTGTATGGTTGCAGTTCGTGGTTGTCACAGTATTGCTCACCTTCCTGTTGCTGCTTTTTGGCGAAATCATTCCCAAGGTATACAGTGGCCAGCATGCCCTCAGCGTGTGCCGCCGCTTTGCCCCGGCTATCACCGTGCTCAGTCGTCTGTTTCGCCCGTTGTCTGCCATCCTCATCCATTCGGGTGTGCTGGCGGGAAAGGTAGTGCAGAAGGAAAATCATGTGCTCAGTGTTGACGACCTTGAGCAAGCGCTTGAACTGACCGACGTGGATGAGCTGAAGGAAGAAAAGAATATGTTGGAGGGTATCGTCCGTTTCGGCGACGAGACGGCCAAGGAGGTGATGACCTCGCGTCAGGACATTGTTAACCTCGACTTTAAAACCACATTCCCAGACGTTATCAGCTGCATTGTAGAAAATAACTATTCGCGTATTCCCGTCTGTCAGGGCAGTCTTGACAATATCCGCGGCATTCTCTATATCAAAGATCTGCTGCCCCATCTGTCAAAGCCTGCTTCGTTCCGGTGGCAGTCGCTCATCCGTCCGCCTTATTTCGTGCCAGAGACAAAGAAAATCGATGACCTGCTGCGCGATTTCCAAGAGAATAAGGTACACATTGCCATTGTTGTCGATGAGTTCGGAGGCACTAGCGGTCTCATCACTTTGGAGGATATCTTGGAGGAGATCGTAGGAGAAATCAACGACGAGTATGATGAGGAGGAGAAGAACTACGTGCGTCTGAATGCCAATACGTATGTCTTCGAGGGCAAGACAATGCTTGCAGACTTCTATCGTATCGTAGGCGTCGACGATGATGTGTTTGAGGAAGTTCAGGGTGATGCCGACACATTGGCGGGCTTGCTCCTTGAGTTAAAGGGCGATTTCCCAAAGCTCCACGAACGCATAGAATATGTTCAGTTCAAATTTGAAATCGTGGAGATTGACGGTCACCGCATCTCGAAGATTAAAGTTGTAGTAGCTTCTTAGATGTTAGTAGAAATCCGCCAGCTGACACCGCTTACCCGTCTAGGCATCTGGCACATGGACGAGGCGCCGACGGGCTCTCCGCGACAGTATGAACGGCAGTGTGTGCAGATGCTGTTGACGGCCATGATGAACGGCGATACGTCATACACCGTCGGTCACCAACCCAGCGGCAAACCTTTTCTCAATGCACAATGCTCAATACCCCCAACCCAGATTTCAATTAGTCATACGCGCGGCTATGTCGCACTGCTGCTTTCCAATGACAGCAACGTAGGTGTGGATATTGAGTACCGTTCCAACCGCGTGGCGCGCATCGCCAAGCGCTTTATCCGTCCTGACGAGGTGGCAGACACCGTTGACGAGATGCTGCTACTGTGGTCGGCCAAGGAGGCCGTCTATAAACTTTTCTCAGAAGACAAACTCGCGTTCTTCGATATGCGTTCCGTGTCCTCGACAGACAACGTCATCTCTGTAGAGAACGTGAGAAAAAAGAGAATTGTGGCTGTCGGCTATGAGTTCTCAGCCGACTATGTCCTGACCTTTGTAGTAGACCCCTACCATCCCAGCACATCGTAGCCGGCTGCTGTGAACCACTGCATCTGGCTGATGTTCTTGCGTTGCTTTTCCTGATATTGCTTGTCACGTGCTAACAGCGTGCTGGTGTTCTGCGGTGAAAACATGCTGATGCCACCATAGCGCTCTTCTGTCACCTTGAAGTCTCGGAACTGTGTTTCCGAACTGTTGGTAAAGGGTACATGGCGCTCATCGTAGTAATATCCGCCGCTACTCATCCATACTGTCGCCATCTTCTTCCAAGGAACGGCCTTGTCAAAGCTCTTCTTCCACAAGATGTAGGCGTCGGTCGTTGCATTGAGCAGCATGAAGTCGTTCATGTCGTAAAGGCAATGGTTGTAGTAATAGATGAGGCTATCTAATTTGGGATAGTTCGTGCCGTTGCTGTTCAGTGGCTCTACGCACTGTGTCAGTGCAGCCTTCGTGGCCTGTGCCAGATTCTCCAGCTCGGATGTCTTTACTACCGATAATGGCTCCCCATAGCCGTATGATGTTTGCGCATGGTAGGCATCAGCGGCTGCTTCGTAGAATTTGTCGCTGCTGTCGAACAGGGCAGGGATGACCATGTCGTATGGAGCGCCTTCGCCGGGAATCTCGGCTGGTGAAGCGATGATGTAGTCGGTGACTTTGCGCAGTTCGTAGGCCGATTCCACGCATTGGAAACAGCAGCAGTCGGCAAAGATGAAGCGCAGGGGCTGGTCGCCGCACACCTCCTTCAAGGCTTTCGCCATGTCGGGGATTTCCATCCACATGGTGCCATTGGTAGTGTCCTGTCCGTAAGCCTTGCGAGGTGCTGCCGCATGTTGCGTGGTGCGTGCCTTCGAAATAGTCCATCCATCAGCGTGGCCCCACAGCGACAGGCCGTAGCTATCTGCTGGGTAGTTCTCCTTCACCCATCTCAAGGCCATGGCCAGCGTGGCGGCGTCGCTCGACTTCAACTCTGTGTCATAGGTATACATCCTCGTGGTGTCGCCGTTGGCGATATGCAGAAAATAGGGCTTTTCGCCCTTGCGGTCAACGAAGAGAATCAGATGCTGCTTCGATGTCAGTTGTGAACTGCCCTTCATCATCTGGCTGATGTCCTCATCTACGAAGTTGATGGTGCGCCCCTCTTCATAGTCGTAATAATTGTCGTCCAGGTTGTTGTCGCCAGCTAGGTAAACTAGCAGGGTCATGTTGGCCGGAAGGCTATCTGGTTTTGGAGTCGTCTCTTCGTGCTTGTCTTTGTGGCAGGCAGAGAGCGACAACACACAAATGATAAATATAAGAAAATGTTTCATGTATGTTTAGAGTCATTTTGCTTGCAAAATTACAAAATAAATCTAAATATCTTCTATCTTCTGCACTTTTCTTTCCGAAAAGCAGTAATTTTGCACACTGTAATAAATGAATGTGATGAAAAAGACACTTCTTTTCCTTCTTTTATGCTTTGTGGTGGGCATCGTCTGTGATGCAGCGCCGAAGCGCCGCAAGCATCGCCGCACGGCGCGCCGCTCTGTGAGGCACGTGCCCAAGGTCGTGAAGCTGAGCATACACGACGCTGATCCGTTCCATACCTGCGAGGATACCTGTGCCCATGTGCATGGCATTGATGTAAGCCACTATCAGAACGAGGTGTTCTGGAACGCCGTGGGCGACGACACGAACATGTCCTACGTTTACCTGAAGTGCACGGAAGGCTCCGACAACCAAGACCCGCTCTACCTGCGTAATATAGAGCTGGCCCACAGCCACGATCTCAAGGTGGGCAGCTATCACTTCTTCCGTCCAAAGATTGAGACGGCACAGCAGATACACAATTTCAAGGCTCAGTGTCTGCCTGCCGAGCAGGACCTGATTCCCATGCTTGACGTGGAGACGACAGGTGGCCTGAATACCGAGCAGTTCTGCGACTCGCTTTCGAAGATGCTGTCGCTCATGGAAGAAACCTACCACCAGAAGCCCCTTGTCTACACTTATCGCAATTTCTATAACAAATATCTTCAGCATCGCCTTGACGACTATCCTCTGATGATAGCGATGTACAGCGACGAGCAGCCAAAACTGGCCGATGGGCGCGACTACATCATCTGGCAGTACACTTGCAAAGGACGCCTCGCAGGCGTCAAGGGTGAAGTGGACAAGAGCCGCATCATGGGCGAACATTCATTAAAGGAAATCTACTATGTCAGATAGGAAAACCAATGTGACGCCCATCATTGTCGGTGCCGTCATTGCCCTGTTGGGCATCCTCGTCGGACTCTATTTTGCCGTCAATGCCCGAGAACAGTTAGCGGCGGCATCGACGGATACAGAGACACCCGCCCAGGAGGCGGGTGTTGCAAATGCTGATGCTGATGCCGCATTGCCAGTGGAGGCCACTACAGACTTGCCCGACCTGCCTGCAGTGGATGAGACGCCTGTCCTTGCAGACGATGAGCAGGAGCCTGTGCCTGAAGAACCTGTCGTAGAGACTCCCACCGTAACCACTGTCGACGACGTTCCCGCCGTGCCTGCTGAGGCTGATGTTCCCGATGACTTTGAGGAGGTGACTCCCGAAGAGCTGGAAAACTCAGAGCAGGAGGAGTGATTACCAGCGCCCGCCCGGTCCTCCACCCGGACCTCCGCCCGGACCACCGTTTCCACCTGTATAGGAAGCCAGTGAAGCTTGTGAGCCCCCTGTCGTCGTGGCGCCACTGACGGCCATGCCGCCAAGGATGGTGTTGCCACCAGTCAGGGTGACTCCCTGAGTGAGGGCAGGGGAGGTGGGGGTGGATACCACCATCGTGCTGCCGCCGCTGTTGGGCGTGAGGAAGGCCAGGCTGCCGGTGCCGTTCAGGGCATACCATGTATTGCTGTTCCATGTCGTACTGTAGCAGGCTTGACTGAGGCTGCTGTTGTTCTCCAATCCTCCGATGGCTATGATCGTGCCGCCGGTGACATAGAGCTTGTAGCCGCCTTCGGTATTGGCGTCGATGGCCACCTCGGGCTGAGAGGCGCCGATGGCGTAGACGGTGCCGCCCTTGATGTAGAAATTGCCGTTGGCATCCAGACCGTCGTTGCCCGTTGAGTAGCCTAGGAAGTTGCCGCCGCTGATAGTGAAGTCGCCAGCCGAGTTGATGGCGTCGTCAGTCGATGCTACGGCCACCATGGCCTCGTTGCCGCTGATGGTCAGCGTGCCCTTGCTTTCGATGCCTTCGGCACTGCTGCCGCTGGTGCGCACTATCGTGTTGCCGCCGCTAACGGTCAGCACGCCGTGAACGCTTTTCGTGCCCACCTTGATGCCTTTGGCTGTCACGTCGTCGTTGCCATAGGTGTACCGGCCACCGGTGGTGACGATGGCAATGGTGCCGCCGTTCAGGTAAGCCTCCCATCCGGCCCTGATGCCCTTTCCGCCGATGCCGGTGCTCTTTAGCAGCAGCTCACCGCCGTTGATGGTGAATACTGAGTCACACTTCAAGGCTGCACATCCCTTTGCCTCCTGATCGTCGGTGTCGTAGATGGCATCGCCTGTAGTGATGACGGTTGTGCGGCCGCCGTTTACGATGATGTCGCTCTCGCTGTTGAGACCTTTGGAAGCCGCAGCCGTCACCTCGACATTGATGACTCCACCGTTGATGAAGATGCCATCGTTGGCCTTGATGCCGTGACCTGCCGTAGACTTCGCGTAGACGTTGGTGCCTTTTTGGAACACGATGTAGTCAGCAGAATGAATGGCATTGTTATAGCATCCTGTCACCTCCAGCGTCCCCGTGCCGTTGACGAGCAGTTTTCCCTTGCAGTAGAGGGCTGCCTTCTGGTTGGTGTCCTTCGATGTAGGGCCGTCTGCCAAGCTGTTGTTCTTGCCGTTGTCCAAGACCAGAAAGGCGCGCTTCTTGCTAAGCATGTTCAACGCTGTTGAGTCGGGGTTGACGATGTTTGCGCCGCTGAGCAACACCTCGTATTTCTTGTTGCCAAGGATGGTGAGCGATCCGTTGGCCGTAGTGCCGCTGACGACGTAGCATACACCCTTGGTGTCTCCATGGTCGGCCACGACGTGGGCGCCGTCGGTGCTGATTGTCACGCCGTCGGTGGTGCTGCATGTGGCGGTATTGTCGTTGAAACTGACAGTCACCACATTCGTGAAGGAGGCGGCTTCGAAGCTGTCCTCCTCGTCGGGCATGTAGGGCGTTGCCGTGGTTGTCGGCTCGGCCGTTTCCTTGTCAATGCTGACATCAAAGGTGGTAAGCGTTATGTCGCTGATGAAAGAGCCGCCGTTGCCGCCGCCGTTATAGCCGCTAAAATACTCGTAAGTCGGGTCGTCGCCCGAACAGCATTGCATGATGCACGCACAAGTCAAGAGCATTGCCAATGCTAGGTTTTTCTTCATGTTCTTTTTCATCTTTCTGTGTGATTGATTATCGTTTCTGGCGCAAAGGTAGGCGATGCCGACTGAAGGTGAAAATTCTTTCAGCGAAAGACCTGTTTCCTTCAGCCAATTTTTTTCCTGCTCGATGGCGTCCGTTTGTGCAAAAATGCTTACCTTTGCACCACCAATCACTTAATAACGACAATGACCATGAGAAAACTATTCGTCGCCGCCTTCCTCCTAACTGCTGCCACTATGGCTGCACAGAAGGGCCCAACCATGGGCTGGAGTTCATGGAATACTTATGGAGTAAACATCAGCGAGTCAATTATCAAGCGCCAGGCCAACTATATGGTGAGCAAGGGCTTGTTAGCCGTGGGCTTCGACCACATCAACATTGACGATGGCTACTTTGGCGGACGCGACTCCATCGATGGTCATTTGCTGATTCATTCCCAGCGCTTTCCCCATGGTTTGAAGCCCGTGGTGGACTTCATTCATGGCAAAGGTCTCAAGGCCGGCATCTATAGTGATGCAGGCCGGAACACCTGCGGCAGCATGTTCAACGGCGATGCCACCGGCAAGGGCGTTGGCCTCTATGAACACGACCAGCAGGATGCCGACTTTTTCTTCAAGGACTGCGGCTTTGACTTTATCAAGGTCGACTTCTGCGGCGGCTCTTGGTATCACAACGAAGACCATCTCGTCCTTGACGAGCAGGAGCGCTATACCGCCATTGCCCAAGCCATCAAGAACACCGGGCGCACCGACGTGCGGATGAATGCCTGTCGGTGGGCATATCCTGGTACGTGGATAGACGGAGCGGCTTTCTCGTGGCGCACTACGGGCGACATCAACGCGAGCTGGGAGTCGGTCAAGGATATTATTGCCGAGAACCTGTACATGTCGGCCTATTCCAGCGAAGGTCACTATAACGACATGGATATGTTGGAGGTTGGAAGATCGCTGTCGGAGGAGGAGGATAAGACCCACTTCGGACTCTGGTGCATGATGAACTCGCCGTTGCTCATAGGCTGTGACCTCGGTAATATCAAGTCTGTCACGCTCAACCTGTTGAAGAACCAGGAGCTTATAGCCCTCAATCAGGACACGCTGTTCCAGCAGGCTTACATTGCCGCCCGACTCAACAATTGTTTCTTGCTGGTGAAGGATATTGAGAAACTGAACGGCACGCGGCGCGCCTTTGCCGTCTATAATCCCAACGACGTGACAAAAAAGGTGCAAGTAGATTTCTCCGACCTGGACCTGGCTGGCACCGTCAAGCTGCGCGATGTGTTCGCGAAGAAAGACATGGGCGAGTTCAGCGACACTTGCCACGTGAGCGTGCCTGCCCATGGTACATGCATCTTTGTGGCCGATGCCGAGAAGCGCTTGGAGCGCAGACGCTATGAGGCCGAGACAGGATACATCAGCGTCTATCAGGAAATTAAGAACAACCAGTCGGAAAGGACCGGAATCTATGAAGCTGCTGATTTCTGCTCAGCAGGATATAAGGCAAGCTGGTTAGGATATAGCGAGAAGAATGATTTGCAATGGCGCAACGTATACAGTCGCTCGGGGGGCGAATACAAACTTACCATCGGCTATCTCTGCGGTGAAAACCGTTATATAACCGTCAGCGTTAACGGCAAGAAGGTGAGAACCCTCAGCTGCAATAGCGGCAGCTTCCAGAAGGTTGGTACGAAAGATGTCACCATACAGCTTGACGAGGGGATGAACACCATACGCCTTTCCTATGCCTCAAACTGGATGCCTGACATTGACTACATAGAACTGGTCTGCACAAAGCCCACGGCCATCAATGAGGCCAGCGTCTTGCCTGATAAGAATAATGAGGATGCCGTCTACGACCTTTCGGGACGCCGCAAGGCAGCCTCAAACGCACATGGCCTTTTTATCAAAAACCGTCGTGTGGTAAGTATGTAGCTTTCAGACCAGGTCGAAGATGCCAGTGGGCATGGTGCGCTTAAGAACGTCAAGCTGCAAATCCTTGCCCGCCACGATGCCATAGCTGCGCAGGGTGGCTTCAACAGTCTTGCGGGCCAGCTCGGGGTGGTTGTTCTCCTCCGAGAGATGGCACAGCCACACATGGCGCAGCTGTTCGCTCATGTGCTGGGCGATGGCTTCACCGCAGGCATTGTTGTTGAGGTGGCCTGTGCCGCTGCTGATGCGTTCCTTCAAGTTGATGGGGTAGGGGCCTGCCATCAGCATCTCGCGATCGTGGTTGGCCTCGATGACAAGATAGTTGGCTTTTGTAATGTAGGTAGCCATCTCATCGGTAATGCGCCCTGCATCAGTGATAATACAGAAAACTGTGTTGCAGGCCTCAATCATGTAGCCCACGTTATCGCTGCTGTCATGGGGCACGGCAAAGGGCGTCACCGCAAAATCACCGATAACAAGGCGTTGGCCCGCCTCCAGGAAATGCCTGTCGGCAATGTCAACCTTCCTTGTTACACAGTAGTTGCGGTCTATGCCCTCGTGTACGGCATGAGTGGCATAGACGGGCAGGTGCAGGTCGTTGCTGATGCTGCCCACGCACTTGATGTGGTCGGCGTGGTCGTGGGTGATGAGCAGATGATGCACCTGTGCAGGACTTAGCCCGAAGTCCCTGAAGTGTTTTTTCAGCATACGCACCCCTACGCCGGCATCGATCATCAGTCCGTCGTTGTCGGTATAGAGGAAATAGCAGTTTCCGCTGCTCCCGCTGCCAAAAGATATAAACCTCAGCATCTGCTTTTTGTACAAATTCGGCTGCAAAGATACAAAAATTTTGTTTACGACCTTATCTTTGGGCGTTAAAAGTACAAAAAAAAAGCTCTATTGTTCAGAATGCCAAGAGTTGCGCCATCGTCTACGAAGATGACAGCATTAAGTTCACGCTGTAGTGAAAAAGCCGTCTTGGTCAAAATGGCAGGCCGACGGCGAAATGGAAGGCGTAGTCACGGCTGAAGCGGGGATGTAGGATGGGGTAATGCTCTTCCTCGTCCTCCTTGAAGGCGGGATTGATGGCTTTCATGCCGAGGTCGAAGCGCAGAATGAAATAGCCCATGTTGAAGCGGATACCCAGACCGTAGCCTACGGCAATCTGCTCGTGGAAATCTTTGAGGCTGAACTGTCCGCCCGGCTGTATGTCATAATGGCGCAGCGTCCAAATATTGCCTGCGTCGACGAAGGCAGCGCCGTCTAGTTTCCAGAAGAGATGCGTGCGGTATTCGGCGTTCAAGTCAAGTTTCATATCACCCGTCTGGTTAATGAAGTTGATGCGGCCGTCACGTTCCTTGTACCTGCCAGGACCGAGCGAGCGCACACTCCATCCGCGCACGCTGTTGGCACCACCTGCGAAGTATCGCTTCTCGAAAGGCAGTACCGTGGAATTGCCATAGGGATAGGCTAAACCCAGTCCCATGTGAAGCACAATGCTGTTGTTTTGGTCGATGGTGATGGAGCGGGTGATGTCGAAGTCGGCTTTCACGTATTGCGCGAAGGCGATATTGAAGAGACAGTAGTGGTTCATCCAGTCTTTCTCGGCGCCGAAGAGCTGTGAGCCAGTCTGGAGCAGATTGCCTGACGTCTCGATGTTGGTCTTCAGGGCTATGGGGCCGTTGGCATAAGAATAGCCGAATCCCAGCTTGGTGATGAACATGTCTTCGTAGTTGTAGCGCAGGATGGCATTGCGCGACGTCTCACTGTCAAGGTATTCGTGCCTGAATGTTTCTGATATCCAAGGCATGAACACATAGTTGATGTCTAAAAGGTCAAGCTGGAAGTGGTCGTGCCTTTGCGGCTGTTCCCATCGGTATCTCCATGCGGCTGAGAGCACACGGCGGTGGAACTCGGGCCTGTCCTGCAGGTCGTATAGCAGCGACACCTCGCTGGTAGCATTGAGACGGCGGCGTGTGTCACGGCTCAAAAACGGCGCGATGAACCGGGGGAACTGCAGGCGAGCCTCCATGGAATACTCGGTAAAATTCTGGTTGCTGTATCCCTCCAGTCCGCGGATGGCCTCGTAGGCGCCGCGCAATTCCACGCTGAGCACCTCGCTGCCGCGGAAGAGGTTGCGGTTTTGGTAGGTCAGCGAGGCAGCTGCCCCCAGGTCGCCAGCGGTGTTGGTACCTTCTGGCTGGAAGCTGATGGTAGACGGTTTGTTAGTCTGTATCTGGATGTCGCAATCCAGTAAGGGCAATTCCAATCCGTTCTCATGCAAAGGCGTCAGCTGAATGTTTGTATATCTCACTGCCTGAAGGCGCCCGAAGTGGTTGTAGGTGTTGCGCAATGCCGTGGCACTATAGGGCTGCCCCTCGGTCAGGTGGGTGCACTCCTCCAGTACGTGGCGCGTCAGATGTATTTGACTGTCGTTAGGGTCGCCGCTGGCATAGCTGATGCTGTGCATGGTGTACTTGGTGTGCAGCGTGTCAGGACGGTTGTTCTGCTTGTAACGCGAAAGGTGTAGTGTCAGGTCGATAAGGTTGGTACCTGCCACGGTGTCTGCCTGATAGGTAATAAACTCCTTGTGGAAACGGAAGTAACCGCTGTCGGCCAGCAGTGCTGCAATGCGCTTGCGCTCGGCATCAAGTCGGCTTACATCAAAGCGCATACCCTCATGCAACAGGCTCCGTGTACTGTCGCCGCTGAGCGCCTGTGCCACCTGCGAATCGTCAATCAGGTGACGGATATGGTGTATGAAAAAGGGTTGGCCTGGTTGCAGCCAGTAGGTGATGTCTGTCTTGCGGCCGTGTCGCCGTGTCTCGTAAACCACTTCAGCATTGAGAAAGCCCTCGTTACGCAGCTGCTGGCGCAAGTCGCTGCGCGACTGTTCCGCCTTTAGCGAGTCGAAGAGCACAGGCGCCTCGCCAATGGCGCGCAGAGTTCGGTTAAGCCATTTGGTACTGTCTGCACCTGACAGCGAGTAGGTGAGCAGGGGTAGGCGGATAATGGAAAACCAGCGGGCGTTAGGTTGTTGACGTACATAGTTGCGCAGGGTTGCCGTACTGACCATGGGATATTCGCCCAGCGTCTTCACACTGACCGAGTTAAGCAGTGTCTGGTCTTCAGGCACATAACGTGTAGTGCTGCACGATGTTAACAGCATCATCGCGTAGCCTATCACAGCCATTATGAATGGTATCCTGCGCATTTTGCGTGCAAATATACAACAATTTTCCTGCTATTCAAAAAAACTTCAAGAAAAGTTTGGCGGAGATAGTTTTTTATTGTACCTTTGCACCCGCTTTTAGTGAAAAGCTTTTTTAAAAGGAAAAGGAAGGTTGGCAGAGTGATCGATCGCGCTGGACTCGAAATCCGGTATACCCATTAGGGTATCGGGGGTTTGAATCCCTCACCTTCCGCCAAAGGAGCCTCACTCTCCGCTGAACGAAGAAGGAAGTCGCAAAACGGCCTCCTTCTTTTGTTACTGAAAATCAGGCATTTGCAGCCATTGAATATATATTGAAAGGGAGGACTCTTTTGGGCTTTAGGTTCAAATCCCCCTTTGTCAGAACACGTTTAGGAAGCATTAGTAAATCAGGCGATTATGTAAAACGATATGAGTGACGAGGATGAAATGTTTTACCATAGTTTTACCTCTTTTTATCGGAAATAGATTGTTTTGCCACAAATTTATTATATTTTTGTGGCAAAATATATGTTATAAAGGTCAAATAACTAAAGTTTCCCACCCTCAGAAATCCTTTTATATAAAGGCGTTTCCAGAAAACAAGCGCATCTTTAACATTTTTGCGTAGTATTTCACAAATGCACTTCTCCCTATTAATGGGGACTTTCGGGAACATTGGTATTCATTCTCTATTTCATTAACATTCATTATGTCTGTGTTAAAATCCTTTGTTTACGGGCATTCTCGTGATGCAAAGATTTCAGAACCCCTTTGTTTGTGGGCGTTTTGAAAAGGTGGGAAACTTTAATCAAATAACAAGCCTATCATTATCTAATTTCTATTATTTTGTTTCTGTCGAATGTCAGATGTTCGTTGTGGAAGGCATAACCGAACTGGTTGCAGACGCAGCGAGTGGTGCCGATAGTCTTGTCAATATTGCGATGGGAATGGCCGTAAATCCAATAGTCGATGCCGCTGGTTGCAATATAATCAGCAAGTTCGACGATGAAGGCTCCATTGATTTGACTTCCCAGAAACTCTGGTGACATCAGTTGGAAGGAGGGTACATGATGGGTAACGACTATCTTGTGTTTGGCCGTGCTGTCGGCTACAGACAGCTTGATAAATTCAAGGCATTGCTTGTGTTCGCGATTGAAATCGGCAAAGGTGAGGATGTCCTCGCCGTAGAGAATGCGACGGAAGTCGGTGACACTATGCTCTGTGATATAGGCATCCTCCAAGGCGATATTGGCCCAAAGTGTAGAGACGATGATGTCGATGTCCTGAATATGGACAACGGTATTATAGTAATAGTGGATATTGGGGCGAATCTCACCTATGAGTCCGTCGTGCATGGAGGACAGATCATAGAACTTGTAGAACTCATGATTGCCTAATGCCACGATGACCAGTTGATAGTTCTCGGAAGCCCAATCCCAGAAAGGATGTGTCTGGTAGTTGTCATCACCGAGATAGCCGATGTCGCCCGCCAGCACAAGGATGTCGCCACGGACATTCATGGGTTCTTCCTGCTTGAGGATTCGCCAGTTATCGGCAAATTCCAAATGCAAGTCGGATACGTATTGTATCTTCATTTTTCTTCGCTCACTACAAATGATTCTTTCAGAGTGTCCACAAATGCCTGGATGACATCTGCATCCCTTTCCAAAGCATCTTGTAAAGACTGGCTTGGCAACTCCTTTTCAATGGACGCAGCATATTCCATTACACTGTCATAAACGGACTTCGGTACAGCAACGGGTTCAGGGATAGAGGCTGTTGCTATGAGTTTCAGGACATCAGTCTTATGCTTCTTGATGTCCTTTGAATTAACTTGCTTACCGTTTGCACGCTCTTTGAGCAAGTTGAGATAGGCACGGGCTTTCAGACATATCAATGTCGTAGGTGTAGCAATGCGTACACCATCTTGTTCTGCACTATTGGCTACCGTCAGTTCGTAGCTGTCATCGTCCATCATTATTGCGGAAAGACTTGACAGGTCTTCCGAAAAGGGAATAGGCTCAATGTGAAAGCCAGAAGGTTCACCCAAAATGTCTGAATGACGCGAAAGTAATTCAATCTGTACGGGATACCCTTCTTTTTCGGTTGTGAAGCGATATAGCGTATATGTCGGAGTCTTGTCATCTTTCTCCCGTTTTCCAGCCTTGTATTCACCATCTTTGATGAACTGCCAGAAGGCACCACCATATTCTTTTGTCATCTTCTCAACCACCAGAATCATGTCTATGTCATCAGTGGCACGTGGACGCATATCGGTATCACCCAGTACAATGTCACAGGCTGTTCCACCTATAATCACATAGTTGTCCTTGAAATCGGCAAATGCCTCCTTGAATTTATCTAATCCTACTACCATAGTTTGTTAATCATTATTTCTAATTCCTTTTCTGTTCTGGGGTCACGGTCGTCTCTCAACGTGAGATAAAGAGAAAGTGGGTCTGCATAATATTGATGCAGAGGCGGGTAGTTCCATATCTCAATACAGATATTTCCTTCGACATCATTTTGGTTGACGAATATACTGTTGTGTTGCAAATCCTTATATCCTTTCGCATCCATTACATACGTTTTCGTCCCGTTTGGATTCAGTGAAGTATAATGGGCCAAAGCTGTGATACCTCCCTCTGTAAATGGCAGGTCTGTCACGATGTCATCACAATAGAGTTTCTTTTTGATGGGATTCTTCAGATAGGGTAAAGAACGTTCCCACACTTCTTTTTTAGTCCCCTCAAAGAAGATACGTTTTACTCGGTTCTCATCTATCTCAATCTTGCACAAATGAAGTTCCTCCAGATTCTTGAATGCTCTTGATATGGTAACGTATGTATAAGGTAATTTCGATTCCATATCAGCCATAGACCAACCACTCATATTGTCTATTTGCAAATGATACAACATTATATACTGTGCAACCGAAGATAGTCCTTCTGCCTTTTTGTGAGTAGTTTCCTTATAGTTGATGATTAAGAACGGTAGGAATGCGAATTTGCCTGAAACGATGAAATAGACGCCTCGGTCTATGAGTCTGTTTCTTTCCACAAACAGGAGATTGCGGAACAGAAAGACAACTGGCAAATGAAGTATATCCTTCAGGCGTTCTGCCAGCTTCAGACAATCAATGGAGGCATGATTCTCTTCTTTCTTAGTTTCCAACAGACAAAATGCATTCTCATTGAATGTTGCCCGATAGAATTGAAACTTCAGTTTCGTGTCAATCGGAATACCTTTCAACTCTTCTTTTTTCATGGGAGATAATGCCAATATCTTCCCTGCGACCTTAACTTCCACCATCTTTATTCTGTTTGTACCATTATCTTTGTTTGTGAAAACGGTACAAAGTTAATGAAAATAATCAATACACAAAAGACTTTTGAGATTTTTTTTGCAAAAAAATCGACCTTAGGTCGCTTGGCTCGTCCAAGAACCTTGAATCCCATGTTACTCCCAGTTTAATTCGTTGAAACGTGCCAGGAAAGGAATGGCGCCGAAGCGTCCGTTGAGGTAGCCCTTCTCCAAATCCAAGTCTGCACGTGGCTTGAACTCATCGAGCGTATAGAGATGGGTGCTCTGTGTTTCGCGGTCTTTCTCGGCAAACCAAATCTCATCGTTGCGGAACACCTGTCCGTCGAGCAGTCCTGCATCGTGGGTCGTGAAGATTAACTGGCCTTTCATGTTTTTGTCGGTAACAATCCTCGAAACCAATGCCCGTACCAACGTGGGATGCAGGCTTCGGTCCAACTCGTCAATAACGTAGGTGCAAGCCTCGCTCTTGACGTTCTGCACCATCGGCACGAAGTCGAAGATGCGCTGGGTGCCGTCCGACTCTTCCTTCAGTTCGAAGTCATAGAGGCTGTCGTTCACCTTATGCAGCGCTTTTACACGGCGCACGAAATATTTGTTGCCTTTGCGGCGCATGCTGACGGTGAAGGCACCCGTGTCTATCATCACCTCCTCCTGTCCCTCGGGCGAACGGGAAAGGCGCTTGACAATGCCATCCACGCCCTGCACCAGTTCAGGCCATTCCGAAATGCTCTGCTTGAACGAGTCAATATCCTCATCCTTCAATGTCAGCTCGTTGATGCCGAGATCCAAGGCCGAAATAAGTGCTTCGGACTGCGACTTGAACCCTTCGTCGGAATACCTGTTGTCGAAGATAGAGGTCGAACGGGTCTCTGGGAAAATGACATACAGTTTGGTGGTTAGCCATAGGAAAGCATCCGTCATCTGTCCGTTCTTCACCACGTCATGCTTCGACAGCAACAGTTCGTTACCCTTCAGCAGGTTGTCCTCTAACAGCGAAACCAGCAACTTTGTTTTCTCTGCGTCCTTTTTTCCTGCCGTCAGATTGATGCTTGTCTTGCCAGTCTGTACGTCGTACTTGCGTTCAAACACGCACACGGGTTTCTTAATAGTGGAATACAGCCATTCCTCCATGCAGAGGTTGCCACAATAGCTCACCCCGTAGGAATACTGGTCTGACTCTGTGGCAAATTCCACCTCAATGGAAACAGGCATTTCCGGATTGTTATACTTGTTGGCATCCCTGAAGGCCTTGGGTGGCAGACTTCCCATTGCCACCATAGTCTGGAGTCGGCCAAGTGCCTTTACCAGACACGACTTGCCCGCACCGTTGGCACCATAAATCACTGCCGTACGCAACACACTGGCTCCACGGCCCTGGCTGTGTACGTGCCAGTCCTTCCTGCGGACATTGGATGACGGCAACATCGTAAACTCCGTTTCCTGTTCGTATGACCTAAAATTCGTCGTTACAATCCTAATCAGCATAATAGAATGTATTAAAGATGCCGCAAAGTTACGAAATTTTCGTCACAGAACAAGGATTTGCAAGCAGATTTTTTGCATTTTAACGTATTTTTTCAGGGATAATAGTTGCTATCTCCATATTTTTTCGTACCTTTGCCCCAGATTTACAACGTGATCTACACCATTTATTTACATAAAAATACAGCAATGACATTGAATTTTAAGACTTGAAAAAGCGTTTTACCATTGTTTTACCAACATGGTAATCCTTGTACAGAGCAAAAATAAAAACGGTTGAAAATCAGTTAGATATAGTTGGAATGGGATTATCCCTCACCTTCCGCCAAAAGGAGTCTCACTCTCCGCTGATTGAAGAAGGAAGTCGCAAAACGGCTTCCTTCTTTATTGGTGATAATCAAGCATTTAAGCTTGTCAAGAGACTCGTGTACAAGGGCCACAATTTGGTTTTAGGTTCATTATCCCCCTTGGATAAAAGTGGGTCTTCACAGGAATGACGTGATACCGGCATCGTGCAGGGCGAGCAGACGAAGTTCGAAATAACGGTCGTCAGTGAAGCCCAAGCCCCACGCTTCATCACCTTAATCTTTGTATAAATGAATGTAGAAAGCTGACAATCCATTATCTTTGTAGTGACCAAACTATAAAAGATAATAAATATGGACGTCAGCTTTATGTATCACGGATTCGGTCTCCGTACTGTGGAGTGCTCCCGAACAGAGTACAAAGATAATGGAATTGTTTTGAATGTGCAAACTCGGGACGATAAATTGTGCTGTCCGGAGTGTAAAAGTAAGAAAATTATACGAAACGGGTATTCCATCCGTCGTTTCCGCTGTGTTCCGATCGGTCGCAAGCCGGTTTACATCGACATGCGTGTTCAGCGCATCAAGTGCCGTGTCTGCGGCTGTGAC
>JAILAA010000131.1 GCA_024681875.1 Prevotella sp. | reverse complement strand
GCAGGGCAGAATCCTTGATCTGCTCCAGGGTGTAGGTCTGCTGCGCAGATAAAGGTAAAAAGGTAAAAAGGTAAAAAAGTAAAACACTCAATACTTTACCTTCACGTCTTGTTTCTGTTTGAATTATCTGTCTCATATTTTTTACTTTTTTACTCTTTTACCTTTCAAACTAACCTTCCAATAAATAACGGGGAGCATGGTGACTACCATGATGAGCGAGCCAATGCCACCTGCGAAGATGGTGACACCTACGGGCATCCAGAACGAACTCTGTGCGATGATCATCGGCACCACACCTACAGCCGTTGTGGCAGTAGTGAGGAAGATGGGCACCATACGGCGCTTGCCAGCCTCGTAGGCAGCTTGACGGACAGCATTATTATAAGCCTCGCGATCCACCGTCCAGTCACCATGTTCTGCCACATGTTTCTTAATCAGGTCGATGGCATGCTCGAAGATGAGAATCTCGTTACGCATAATCATTCCCATCAGCGTGATAAGCCCGAAGATAGAGGTGAGGCCGAGCGCACGATTCATCAATCCCAAACCGATAAGAGCACCGGGCAACATCAAGCCGAGGGCCGCTATGCAGACGAAAGTGACACCATACTTCTTGAAGTTGAAGAGCAGGAAAAAGAACACGATAACCCAAGCGATGAATAAGCCACCGGCAATCTGAGGCAAAGCCTCGTCGCCGTACTCTATCTCGCCGCCCACCTCGGTGCGCACACCTTGCGGCAGCAGTATCTCCTGCTGCATGATGCGGGCAAGCTCCTTTTCCACCTTGGCGGTATAGACCCCCTGGGCAAACTGGGCCGTCACGGTGATGCAGCGCTCACCGCCGCGATGCATGATGCGGCTCTCGCTCCATTTGGGTTTCACCTTGGCTATCTGGCGCAGCGGAACGGTAGTGTTGGCCGTATTCAGGCCAGCAGAAAGCATCGTCATCGGCGAGGAGATGCCCAGCCCCTCTACACTGGAGAAGGTCATATCAGTATCGTCCTTGACAACTATGGGCAGCTCGTAGTTTCCCTCCCAGATCTGTCCCACGCGCAGGTCGCTCGATATGGCACTCAGGGCCAGCTGGGCAGTGGTGCGGGTGATGCCGAGTTGTGCCGACGTGACGGGGTCAAGCTCTACATTGATAATCGGTTGGGGCTGGAAATAATCTGTATGCACCCATTCCAATTCCGGCATCTGGCGCATGCGCTCCATCATTCGCTCGGCCACCACATGCAGTGAGTCAAGGTTTTCGCCATAAAAACGGTATTCCAGTTCGTTGACCTCGAGATAATCCAACCGTTTGAACTTCACGTATGCATTGGGGAATGCCTCGCTGAGTTGGGGCTGATAGGTTGCCAGCAAATCGATAGTAGCCTTATCGCTCTTGGTATTAACGATGAACTGGGCATAGTTGCTGCCGGCTATCTGGGGCGCATAGGCATCCATGAAACGGGGAGACGAGCAGCCGACGAATGCCGTAATTCCCGTGACACGCTCGTCTTTCTCCAACACGTGGGCGACAGAATCGGCCACCACCTCGGTTTCGGCCAGGCCCTTGCCGTCGGGCAGGAATATCTCTACGGCAAACTGGTCGCGGTCGGCGTAGGGGAAGAGTCGTATCTTCAGCGTGGGAAGAATGAGCATCGACAGCAGAATGAGACAGATGCCGCCACCAATCGTAAGCCAAGGATGCCGGAAAGTCCACGAGAGCACATGGTTGTAGGTGTTCTGTACCCAACGGGTGATAGACCCAGTGGCCTCAGAATCCTCAGAAGCACCCACGACGGTCCCCGAGGGGGCTCCTATAGTTTTGCTGGCAGAGGATGAGACTATGGTGCCCCCCTCAGAGGACGAAAGGGAGGCTTTTGGGGCTTTAATCAGCTTCACCTCCAGGAACGGAATCACCGTCACGGCCAGGAAGAGCGACACCATCAGGTTGATGGTGATGGTGACGGGGAAGTCCTCCAGACAGTCGTGGAACACGCCCTTCATCGTGAGGAGGAAAGGATAGAAGATGGCACAGATGCAGATGGTGGCCAGCATCATCGGCATGAAATACTGCCTGGCCGACTCGATGGCAGCCACCTTTGGCTCGTACCCCTTTCCCAAGTATTCCAGATAGCCGTCGATCACGACAATAGAATTATCCACAATCATTCCCAGCACTACAATGAGCGCCGCCAGCGTCACGATGTTCAGCTCGATGCCCATCATATACATGATAGCCACAGAGACGAAAGTACTCAGCGGGATGGTTATGGCAGCCACAATGGCCGAACGCAACGGGAAGAGCACCATCATCACAAGGATAATAATCGCCATGGAGATGAGCAGGTCGCGCAGGAAAGACGTGATGCTCAACGACACCACCTTCGGCTTGTCGGCTATTCGAGTCACGTTCACATCCTCGGGCAGCTCATTGGCGCGGAACTCATCGAGCACGCGGTCCACCTCCTTGCCATATTGAATCACGTTGTTGCCGGGCGTCATCTCCATCGACAGCAGCATGCAGGGATGGCCGTTCTGCTCGATACGGCTGGCCATCGGCTCGTACTCACGGACCACACGGGCAATATCCCTCACACGTACCACCTTTCCACTGGCGGGGTCGGAGAAGATAATCTGATTGGCAATCTCCTCTTCGCTGTCTTCCGTCGTCTCGATATGGATGGGTATCTGCTGGTCGTCGTCGCTGATGCTGCCGCTCATGGTCGTGATGCCCTCGGCTTGCAGGTGGGAGAAGAGCATCTGCTGACCTATGCCGTAGGCCTGCAGGCGCTGGCGGTCGATATAGAGTGAGATTTGCTCCTTCTGCTCACCGAAAAGCTTGACGTTGGCCACCGAGGGAATGCGGCGCAGACGGTCGCTCAGATCGTCGCTGTATTGTTTCAGCTCGCGGTAGCTGCGCTGGTCGCTCTCGATGGCAATGAGCAGCGCCGAGGTGTTTCCGAAGTCATCGTTCACCACAATGGCCAGCACGCCAGAGGGTAACTGCATCTTGAAAGCATTCAGGCCGTGCTTGATCTTCGACCATACCTCGTCCTTATTGCTCACCTCATCGTTCAGGCGCACCATCACGATGCACATGCCGTTTTGCGAAGTGGTGATGGTCTTTGTGCGGTTCACCTCGCCGTATGTAAACAGATAGCGCTCCAACGGGCGTGCCACCTGCTGTTCCACCTCTTCGCTGGTAGCACCGGGATAGACGGCTACCACCACCCCCTGACGGATGGTGGCATGGGGGAACTCGTCCTTCGGCATCACATACATGCCATAGATGCCCAGTATGAACAATATGGCCACCAGGAGCAGCGATATAGAGTAGTGTTCCAATGGCCATTTCATCCAGCCCAAGCCCCCAAGGTTCTTGCCTTGGAAGCCATCAGAGCCGGAGCGAGAGGGCTGGGGGGTTGAACCCGCGATTGTATATTGTTTCTGTTCCATGTTTCAATAGACAACTCTTGTTCCTTCACTCAGTTTCTGATAGCCCTCGGTCACCACACGCTGCCCTATTTCCAAGCCGCTTCCGATGGCAATGCGGTTACCCTGTATCTCTCCCGTGCTCACCGTTGTGCGGCGTGCTTTGCTGTCGTTGTCCACCGTCCAAACAAACAGCGTCCCGTCAGCTTTCTTCTGCACCGATGTCACAGGCAGCATCAGCTGTCCTGTATGTTGCGATACTATCGCAACAAACTGAACGGAGGCCACCATCCCCGGCAACAGTTTCCTGTCACTGTTCTGCACATTGATTCTCACTTCGTAAGTATGTGTGAGCGCGTCCGCCTGAATGCCTTTCTCTATTTTCCCGCCGCTGACTTGTTGCTGGGCTGCATCAACATAGATGGTGGAGGGCGTAGACGCAGTAATGCTGCTGATCTCTGTCTCCGGAACGGCCACCTTCACCTTCACGCTACTGATGTCGAGGATGGTCACTACCGCCTGCGAGGGCATGGCCGTCTCCCCTGCCCCGACGAGCTTCTTTCCGATGATGCCGCTCACGGGAGCCGTCAGCCGACAGTCGGCCAGGTTCTTCCTCGCAACCTCATATTGCGACTTCGCCTGAGCCACCTTGCTCTGGATTTCCACCCACTGCACCTCGGGCAGCGATCCGTTGTCGTGCAGCATCTTATAGCGTTCCAGCGCATCATTGGCCTGGTTCATCTGAGCCTCAGCACCAGCAAGCAGGTTGCGGGCCTGGGTATCGTCCATCTCTGCTAGCAGTTGTCCGCGACCCACGGTCTGCCCCTCGTTCACCAGCACACGCTTCACCACGCCCATGCCCGTAAAGCTGACAGCCGTGCCTTCGCGCTCTTCCACGATGCCAACGAAAGTCTGACCCGTCATATCACTGGCAGCCGACACCACTTCTGTCTTCACACGCGTCGGAGCCTTCACTTCGCTTTCTTTCTTCGTTTCCTGCGCGCCGTCTCCGGCCTGTTGCCTTTCACTACAACTGCATACCATGAGGACAGCCAATAGTCCAATAATTCCTTTTTTCATTTCCTGAATGTTTGATAAATCCGTTGCAAAAGTACTTCCTTTTTGTGTAATGTTTATGTCCTATTTGTCTTTTTTTCTTATAGATTTGGCCACTGCATGTAAAACGGGAAATATTACAATACAAATCGAACATATTTTTTGATATAAAATACGTAACTTTGCATCCAAAATCAAACATGCTATGCAACGAGAAGAGATTTCGCTCCAGACTCTTACCGGCAATGAGGACATCCATATCGGCTATTCCGACAACGACATCGTGATAGTCGACAACATCCAAAAGTTTGCCGAAATCAGCACTGCCCATGTATCGATGAACGGCATTGCCATCTGCCTGGAAGGCAAAGTTCAGGGCACGCTCAACGGGCAGGCAATAGAACTGCATAAGAATCAGGTGGCCATCCTCCACCAAAACATCATCGTTACCAACCTAATGGTAAGTCCCGACTTTCAGCTGAAGGGAATGTTCTTCACCAATCGTATCCTGCAGAGTTTTCTGCACGAGAAGATGAATGTCTGGAACGATGTGGTCTATGTCCACAGAATGCATGTCATTACGATGGAAGAGGCAGACCTGCAGTTCTATACCAATTTCTATGAAATGCTTCGTCTGTGCTTTGATAAAAGAATCAACCATCCCTTCCGCTCTGATGTCATCCAGTCGCTTCTGCGAGGAGGAATTCTCGGACTTTGTGGAGCCATGAAACAACGAATGCTTAACGATGGCACCTCTATAGATGCGCACACCAGCAATAATCACTTTCAGCGTTTCCTCGACCTCCTGCATACTATAGATGTAAAGCATCGTACCGTGGAATGGTATGCCAACGAACTCTGTATCTCGCCCAAATATCTTTCTTCACTATGCAAGAAGCACTCTGGCAGGACTGCCAACGAATGGATTACGGAGCATGTGTTAGAGGACATCCGCTATTACCTCAAGCAGACCGACTACAGCATCAAGCAAATCTGCGACCTCCTCGGTTTCCCCAATCCTTCCTTCTTTGGCAAATATGTAAAAGAACATTTCGGCCAGACACCCGTATATTTCCGTCACCACTAACGCAGAACTACGTGAGGTTTGCCTCTTTGTCGTGGTCTTCGTAGGCGTGGACGATGCGGGTCACTAGCTTGTGGCGGACGATGTCTTTCTCTGAGAGGTTGACGATGCCGATGCCCTCCACGCCAGAAAGGATATGCAGGGCTTCGATGAGTCCGCTCTTCTGAGAGTGGGGCAGGTCTATCTGCGAGGTGTCGCCAGTGATGATCATCTTGGTGTTCCATCCCATGCGAGTGAGGAACATGCGTATTTGTGCGGGTGTGGTGTTCTGTGCCTCGTCGAGGATGACCACAGCGTCACTGAGCGTTCGTCCGCGCATGAAGGCAAGCGGGGCAATCTGAATGACGTGCTTCTCCATCATGTCCTGCAGCTTCACCTGCGGCAGCATGTCTTCCAGCGCGTCGTAGAGGGGCTGGAGGTAGGGGTCTATCTTGTCCTTCATGTCGCCGGGCAGAAACCCGAGCTTCTCGCCGGCTTCCACGGCCGGCCGACTGAGAATAATCTTCTTGGCACTCTTCTCCTTCAGCGCCTTCACCGCCAATGCGATGGAGAGGTAGGTCTTGCCTGTTCCCGCAGGCCCTACGGCAAACACCATGTCGTTCTCGTGGTAGGCATCGATGAGCCGCTGCTGGTTCTGGGAGCGGGCCTTGATGGCCCGTCCGCTGATGCTGTAGCATACCACGTCGTCGGGCACGTCGTCGTTGAGACGTTTGCCACGGGTGATGTCGAGGATGTCTTCCTCGGTCAGGGAGTTGAACTTCAGCAGATGCTGCCGCATCTTCTCCACGCTCTCTTCAAAAGCAGCCATCTGCTGCTCGTCGCCCAGCACGCGAATGACATTATCACGGGCCACGATGCGCAGCTTGGGATAGAGTGCCTTCAGCATCTGCAGGTGGGCATTGCCTACGCCGTAGAACATGACGGCATCGATGTCTTCCAGTACGATGTGTTTCTCTGTCATAGATAGAGTCTTATTTCCTCGTCGGTGGCCAGGTTGAAGTCACCGGGGATGGTATTTTTAAGTGCCGAGGCGGCAAGCGAATAGTTCAGCTGGAGCTGATTGTCGCCGGGGAAGGCGTTGACAGCGTGCAGCAGTCCGGCCATGAAGGCATCGCCCACTCCCGACGGGTCTACGACGCCGTTGATGTCGTGGATGGGAGCTTTGAGAAGCTCATACTCCTTACCATCGTCGCTGGTGTAGAGCAGGGCGGTGAGCAGGTGACGGCTGGAGGCCACCATGTTGCGCATGCCCATAAGCCACTTGCGGCAGCGGGGGAACTGGCGGTGGAGGTCTTCGAACCACTCGCGATATTCGTCCATCTGCATCTGGAAATGTGTATCGGTGGCCGTATAGGGCGGCTGCGCCCGCTGGCTGAGCCATTCGAACTCGATGGCATCGCCGAACATCATGTCACAGCGGGAGAGGAGCATGCCGAGGGTAGCGCGCGGGTCGGCTCCCTCATAACGCCAGAGATTCTTGCGGTAGTTGATGTCGTAGGAGACGAGGACGCCCATCTCGTCAGCGATGTCGAGGGCTTCGACGGTAGCGTCGAGGGCGCTGCGGGAGATGGCCGATGTGATGCCTGAGATATGCAGCACCTGGGCATCCTTCAGTATGTTGTGCCAGGGAATCATGCCCGGCTTGAGTTCTGAACATGCCGAACCGGCACGGTCGTAAACAACCTTCGCGGAGCGCATGCCTGCGGCAGGTTCAAAATAGTAGGTACCGATGCGCTGCCCCCCCCAGAGCACATTGTGACAGTCGACGCCCAGTTCCTGCAAGCGCATGACGCCGGCGTGGCCGACAGGTGTCTCGGGCAGACGGGTGACATACTCTACCCTATCGCCCAGTGTGGCCAGACTGACGGCCACGTTTGCCTCGCTGCCTCCGTAGAGGCTGGTGAACATGTTGCCTTGACTGAGACGCTGATGGTCGTGTTTTGAGAAGCGGAGCAACAGCTCGCCGAAGGTGACTATTTTCTTTTCCATAATTTTTTTTTTTGACAGACAGAGGTGCTTTTTTGACAGAAGAACAGATGTACTTTTTTGACAGAAGGACAAAAGAACAAATTTTTAGTCAGAAGAACCGAAGAACTTATTTTTGACAGAAGAACAAAAGAACAAATTTTTAGTTAGAAGGACATATATTAGGCACAGCCTTTATGTCCTTATGTTCTTATGTCAAATCATCTCACATGAACTTATGTCCTTATGTTCTTATGTCAAATCATCTCACGTGTACTTATGTCCTTATGTTCTTATGTCAAATCATCCCACGTGTACTTATGTCCTTATGTTCTTATGTCAAATCATCCCACGTGTACTTATGTCCTTATGTTCTTATGTCAAAT
>JAILAA010000118.1 GCA_024681875.1 Prevotella sp. | reverse complement strand
GAGGTAGTACTCGCGTAGCGAGAGCGTCTTGCAGTCGTCGAGGATGCTCTCCATGTCGTCGATGTCGGCTTCTTCCTCGTCAACCTGTGTGGAAGTGAAGAAGCTCGTCGGTGGCATCTGCTTGCTGTCGCCCACGACAATGAGTGCCTTTCCCCTGGCAATGGCGCCAACAGCCTCGCTGGTAGGCATCTGTGAGGCTTCGTCGAAAATCACCAGATCGAACTTGTCGCTGTTCAAGTCGATGTACTGTGCCACGCTGATGGGGCTCATGAGCATGCAGGGACAGAGCCTGGGCAGCAGGGTAGGGATGTTGTCGATGATGGTACGGATGGAGTTTCCACGTCCTCCGTTGGCAATGTTACGCTTTAGGATGCTGATTTCCGAGCCTTCGGCAATGGCGGCCGACGAGGACGGAACCCGCGATGCCAGCTTGCTGTAAAGCTCCTTCTTGCTCAGTTCCTGGAATCTCAGCGTGTCGCGCTTGTACTGCTCAATCTTCTGGCGGAAGATCGTACCGTTGAACGTCCTCAGTTGTGCGTTGGAGTCGATGGCCAAGGCTATCAGCTGGTGGTATACTCCCTTGAGGAACCACAGCATGGCGTCTTGCGGGTTTGCGCCTTCCTCTATCTTACGCACCACAGGCCGGAGCTGCATTTCACTTAGCTCGCGTTTCTTGTCCGTCCACAAATACCAGTCCTTGATGTCCGCGTAGCCTTCGAGCCATCTGTCAACCGAGTCGCGGATATCCGCAAAGGAATTCTTCTTGACGGTTACGGCACCCAGCTGCTCGGTGAGTTTTAGCAACTGTCGGCGGCTGGTTAGCACAGCATCTGCGTCTTGCATGAATTCCTGACGGCCGCTGGTTCCGGCGTTGCCAAAGTGAGTCTCGTAGGCGCTCTTCCGTTTCAGATGGCTGAAGCCGTTTTTGCGTGCGTATGCCACCAGTTCCTCTTCCTGTTGTTTGATGTCTCTGTCTTGTTGCTGGTAGTCGGCGACGAGAGCCAGTGTCTCGTCAACCCCTGATTCGAATATCTGTCCGTAGCGTTGTAGCGACTTAATGAACTTCTTCTTTGCAAAGTAGCGGGGCAGGAACCATTTGGCCTTGATGTCCTCCCATTCGCGCCTGCTGGCATCGACATTCATGCGCACAATGTCCTCGCTGTACGAGCGCGTCAGCTGTCCATACAAGTCCTCATGCTGCTTTTGCGCAGCCAGATGACTGTTGAACATCTCGAGCCACTTGAGGTCTTCGTCAGACTCCAATCGCAGCGAGGCTTCTGTGTCCAGGCGGTTCAGCCCTTGATAGTAGCCAGCCAACACCTCTCTGAATTCTACGAGCATGCTCTTGATGCCGCCAGTAGTCTCCAGTTGGTTGTCGACGGGCTCCAGGCCGATCAGCGGGCTCTTCTCGGGCGTGCCTACAATGCTCAGCACAGCGGCAACGGGCTCTACCTCGCCTCGGCACTTCGTGATATATTGAGCCGTGAGTAGTTCATCGGCTGGCAGGTCATCGCACTCAGGCGTCTCCTCGCTCCAGCGCCCCTGCTTCTTAGTGTTGTCGATGGTCAGAAACTCCGAGATGCACTCATAGAGACTCAGGCCGTTGGAGCCCTTTTTGTGCAGGGCCTCCATATAGTTAATCAGGCTTTTTCGCTGCTGGAACAGTTCGTCAGCCACCATGGCAAACTCTTCCGGTTCCTTGATCTTTGTGACGTTCAGCACCTGCTCCATCTGCTCGAGGAAATGCTTTTTCGTTGCCTTGTTGGAATGCAACTCCAGGCAGAATGGTGCCAGCCCTATCTTCTCCAGTCGCGACTGTACCACCGACAAGGCTGCCATTTTCTCGGCAACAAAAAGCACCCTGCGTCCCTGGTAGAGGGCATTGGCAATCATGTTGGTGATGGTTTGCGACTTACCCGTGCCCGGGGGACCGTGCAGGATGAATGTCCTGCCACGTCCTGACTCTACGATAGCTTCCATTTGCGAGGAATCCACGTCGAGCGGGATGGAGAAGTCGGCGGGCGAGTTCTGCTTGTCTATTATCCGGGCGTCCACAATGTCGTCGGTCTGTTCCTGCTTGTCCTTGTTCTCAATTAGCGACGCCACTACCAGGTTCTCTGCCAGTTTATCGGCATTCGAGTGGATGTCGTTCCACATCACGAACTTGTTGAACGAGAACAGTCCGAGCATCGACTCCTCCACCACATTCCATCGCTTCTGCTCCATCACGGCCCGTCGGAAATAGGTGAATATCTTCTTCACGTCGACGCCGCTCTCATCCTTCGGCAACCCATAGTGCCCCCCTGCCCGAGGGGGGCTGTCCGAAGGACTGAGGGGTGGGAGCTGCCCCCCTGCCCGAGGGGGGCTGTCCGGAGGACTGAGGGGTGGGAGCTGCCCCCCTGCCCGAGGGGGGCTGTCCGAAGGACTGAGGGGTGGGAGCTGCCCCCCTGCCCGAGGGGGGCTGTCCGAAGGACTGAGGGGTGGGAGCAGCCCGTCCAGGTTGATCTTGAAGTTCTGCTTCAGCAGCTCCACCAGCGTGATATTCAGGATGATGTCCTCATCGCGCTTGCGGATAACGTATTTGTTGCCGCTCCTGCGCACCATGTCCACTGGCAGCAGCAGGATGGGCGCATAGCGTGGCTGTTCGCTCTTGGCCGTCTCAAACCATCGCAGCATACCCAGCGCCAGGAAGAGGCTGTTGGCACCGTTCTCCTCCAACGACGTGCGTGCCGTACGATAGATGTAGGTGAGGGCGCTCTGCAGCTCTGCATCCGTCAGGTAAGAGACAATCTTATGGTCGCTCATCATCTCCGAGGCGAAGTCCTGGTAGGCGGCCGCCTGGCGCTGGGAGTCGTACATCCCCTCGTCATTCGGCTCCATCTTCTTCCCCGGCGACGGTAAGATGGCATAGTCCTCGTTGTTTTGCAGATGGTCTTCTAAGTGGTCGATGCCGAAGGAGATGAACGGCACCACCCTTCTGCCCAGCCGGGTGTTCAGCAGGTTGTTGCGCAGCGAGAAGTCCAGCAGCTTGCGCTCCCATATCATCTGCTTCGTGGTGGGCTGACCCGTTTCTTCTAACCGCAGGTCGTAATGGCTTAGCTCGTTCACGTGGTCGGTGGCCTGCTGGTGTTCCACGCCCTCGTTGTCGAAGGTCCACACCCCGTCCCTCAAGATGCGCTGGGGCATAGGGCGGATATTTCCTAAGCGGCAGCGGTGGATGTCGACGAAGCAGTTGAACTGGCGCTCGTCCTTCAGCTTGGCCAGCGCCATCCCGACAGCATCCTCGAATGCCACGTTCTCCGACGACGTGATGGCCGTCGACTCTAATAGCACCAGGTTATTATTGCCGTCGGCCGTTTCCTTGAGCAGCAGGCTCACGTCGTCGCCCACCATCTGCGGGCACACCTTAGGCGTGAGCCATGCGCCCACCATCGCGTGACCTCTCATCATCACTACTACGGGGAAGATGCCGCAGGCCTCTAAACAGGACGCGATGAGCAGGCTGGTGTCGATGCAGGTGCCCAGCTTCTCTGTCAGCACCCTGTCGGCCAGCCGGATGCGCTGGCCGCTGTCCTCGAAACTGGCAGGTGGCGCCGAGTAGACAATGCCCTCGGCACGCAGTGCCTCGTAGATGGCGGCCACCTGCGCCCTTACCCGGTTGCGGTCTTGCGTCTGATATTCGTCTATCTGTGCCGAGCCCGTCCATTTTTCCAACAGCTGTGCCGCTGCCACCTTCACCTTCGACAGCATCGGGTTGTTGGGCACGACAAATGCGGCCAGATACTCGGGCATCACGTTCACGCCAGCCCATTCGTCGTAGGCCAGCAAGGTGATGGGCAGCTCCTGGTGCAGCAAAGGCCCGTTCTGCTCTTCCACAGTAATGGTAAACGTGGTGTTGGCGGCCTCTGTCAACTCGCTCAGCCGCCCGATGTCGGGCATGATGGGCAGCCGGCTGACCTGTACGGACTGACCGGCCCGCAGGCAGTCAATATGCAGGCATTGTTCTTTGACGAGCTCTCCGCTCACAGTCATCCGAATCATTTGCCAGTCGTCCTGGCTCACATTGTCCAGCACGCATTTCGAGCATGTTTCCACCCCGTTGTTCATCATAGCGTAGTTAACAGCGGGTATGTACTCCAGCCTGAGTGCAGCCTTTTCGTTTTGTATCAGCTCTTGTCCGTCCATCCTCCTATTTGTTGTCTCGCGCGGTCTTTAGTTTCTGATTATTGACGGCAAAGGTATACAAAAAAAACGCAACTACCAACGTTTTAACAAAAAATATGCCTGACACCTACACTTGACGAAACACAAAACGACACGACAGCGAAGTGCGAAAAATATTTACAAAAGCTCCCGTTAACTACCCTCATATTTTAAAAATTCCAGACCAAGAAATTCTTTGCCGGAAATATCGCAGTTTTGACGATAGTTGCTTATTTTACTGAGAATCAGACGGATGATAAATTTTTGAGCTTGTTTTCCATTCTGGCGAAGCTCCGCGCAAAAAAATCCAGGCTAGATTTTTTAAAAAGTCATATGAGATTTTTTCACGGGGGGCTTAGATTTTGAAATAAGTGGCCTGCCCATGAGCGTGCGGAAGCCGTTTTTTTGCCTGAAAAGCCCCCTCGCGAAGCAAAAATACTGCACAATTTTTGAAAAACGTGCAGCTTTTTGCATCCAGCATTGTTTTTTCACAAAGCCCAAATGAAGTATTTTTCCGTCATTCCGTTCTATTTCGACATTTTTCGCAGACCTATTTTTTCGATAACTTTTCTTTACACAAATACCTTCAAAGAGGATTCTGGATAATGTGCAGCAAAGACCGAAAGCCTGTCAGAAGACGATGGTGAGCACCAATGCGCGCAAGAAACGTTTATCATGCTTAACACATACATATATAAAGTGTTTACGGTGGTTAACACTTTTAGGCAAATAGTGTCGCTTCGGAAGATATTGAGGGCTCAAACAATCCATCGAGCCGCCTCAAGCGATGATTTGTGCCACGTAGATGAAAAAATTAGCGTTTAGGCAACCATTTCTTAGAAAAAATGTAACTTTGCCCCCACAAAGGCATATTCCTGATAAAGGAACAAGTATGTGCACTTATATAGATTCTATTTCAAGTTTCGCAAGTTATGAAAACCCTGCGTAGAAACGGCCTGAAAGGCCAACAAACACTTAGCCCAGGGCATCGCCCTGGGTACAAGGGAACAGGTAATTGCGCCCTGAAAGGGCAAAAGCTCTACCTCTTCCATGAT
>JAILAA010000100.1 GCA_024681875.1 Prevotella sp. | reverse complement strand
GCTTGCCATGTTGAGACAAATTGGCGTTGAGGGCATCGTCACCGCTCTGCACGACGTTCCCCTCGGCGAAGTATGGACACGCGAGAAGATTCGCGACCTCCGTGAGTACATCGAGAGCTACGGCATGCGCTGGAGCGTGGTTGAAAGCCTCCCCGTGGTAGAGACCATCAAGTACGGCGGTCCTGACCGTGACCATCAGATTGAGGTGTATAAGGAGTCGCTGCGCAACCTCTCGGCAGAAGGTGTCCACACCATCTGCTACAACTTCATGCCCGTGCTCGACTGGGCGCGTACCGACCTGCTGCACACGAACCCCAACGGCTCGACGAACCTCTACTTCAACTATGCCGAGTTTGCCTACTTCGACATCTACATCCTGAAGCGTGAAGGTGCCCGTGAGGAGTGGAGCACGTTCCAGTTCCCTGCCAACGTGGGACAGGGCCGTAACGTTCTCGCTGAATGCGACGAGCTGGCCAAGACCATGACGCCCGAGAAGGAACACAAGCTGGTGGAGAACATCATCATCAAGACGCAAGGGTTTGTGTCTGGCAACTTCAGCGAGAACGACGAGGCTCCCATCCAGAAGTTCCGCGACTTCCTCGACCTGTATAAGGGCATCGACAAGAAGCAGTTACGCGAGAACATGAAATACTTCCTCGAAGCTATCATGCCCGTCTGTGAGGAGTGCGACATGAACATGTGCGTACACCCCGACGACCCGCCCATCGAGATTCTCGGCCTGCCGCGCATCGTCCGCACCGAAGAGGATATCCAGTGGTTCCTCGACGCCGTGCCCAACAAGCACAACGGCCTCACCTTCTGTGCCGGCTCGCTCTCAGCAGGTGCATATAATAATGTGGTGGAACTGGCGAAGAAGTTTGCCTCGCGCACCCACTTCGTACACTTGCGCTCGTGCCACATCTTCCCCAATGGCGACTTCACGGAAGCCTCGCATTTAGGCGGACGCGCAGACATCATCGAGCTGTGCAGGATTTTCGAGAAGGAAAATCCACAGTTGCCCATGCGCGTTGACCACGGCATGACCTTCACCGACGAGCCCGGCGGCATCATGGATGAGAGCAGCCACGGCCACAATGCCGGCTATACACTCCTCGGACGTATGTTCGCCCTTGGTCAGGTGCAGGGCATCCTTGCCACCGTCGACCGCGAGTTGGGCATCGACTACAAACAGCCTGGCTTCTTCGACTAATCAGCCGTCCTTCCCCCAAAAGACTGTTCTACAAATGAAGAAACTTTTTGTCTTAGTTTTTCTAATGACGACTATCAGCGCTCTGGCACTCACTCCCTGGACAAAGGGCGGCTTTGAGACCGGCAAGTACCGCAACGTCTTCGTAGAGATGGGCTATAAGCCCGCCGACGTGGATGCAAAGCTGAAGGAGGTGTTCTACGACGTTTTCCGTGGTCCCAACAAGGTATACTTTGAGGTGGGCGACACGCTGGGCTATGTCTCAGACGTGAAGAACCACGACGCCCGCACCGAGGGCATGTCATACGGTATGATGATTGCCGTGCAGTTTGGCGAGAAGGACATCTTCGACCGTCTGTGGCGTTGGAGCAAGAAATACATGCAGCATCAGGACGGGCCGCGCAAGGGCTACTTTGCCTGGAGTTGTAAGACCGACGGCACGCACAATGCCGAGGGAGCCGCCTCCGACGGTGAGCTCTACTATATCACGGCCTTGCTCTTCGCCTCCAACCGCTGGGGCAACGATACGGGTATTGACTACAAGGCCGAGGCACAGCATATACTCGACTGCATACAGCCGCGAGAATACACTCCCGAGGCGCGTCCTGGCTTTGGGAACTTTGGTCCGCAACAGACAGGTCCGCAGCTTATGTACCTGATTGACCCTGAGACGAAGCTCATCACCTTCACGCCCGACGGCTTCGGCCAGCGCTTCACCGACCCCAGCTACCATATCCCTGCTTTCTATGAGGTGTGGGCAAAGTATGCCGATGACGGACGCAGCGCCTATTGGCAGGAGTGTGCCGACAAGAGCCGCGAGTTTCTTCATAAAGCTATCAACGAGCAGACCGGCCTGAATGCTGACAACTGCCAGTATGACGGCAGCGAGATGCAGATGCCGCGCTTCCCCGGTATGCCCGAGCGCCCACAGGGTGCCCCGCGTCGTAATGGCAACAACAACTTCCGCTATGACTCGTGGCGTGTGCCGATGAACATCGCCCTCGACTATGAGTGGAGCTGCGCTGACCGTGAATGGCAGCAGCGCTACGGCGAGACCATCCAAAACTTCTTTTACTCACAAGGCATTGACAAGTTCGTCGACCAATACCGTGTAGACGGCTCGCTGCCCGAGGACAACGAGATCCTGCCTGCCGGAGGCTTCCGCAAACTGCGCCACAGCATCGGCCTCGTAGCCACCACTGCCGCAGCCTCCGTGATGTGCCCGCACGAGAAGAGCAAGGAATTTGTCGATGCCCTCTGGAATGCCAAGCATGTGCCCTTCGACGACGGCTACTTCGATGCCTACTACGATGGTTTGCTCCGTCTCTTCGCCTTTATGCACCTCAGTGGCAACTACCGCATCATTACCCCACAACCATAAATGAAGATGAAAAAGACATTCTTTAGCCTCACGGCCCTGGTCTGTATGGCAACAGCCAACGCGCAGACAGGCAAGGAGTGGGACGACCCCACAATCAGTCACGTCAACCGCGAGACGGCACACACCACGGCCCTGCCCATGCAGAGCGAGGCCGACGCAGTGAAAAACGACCGCACACGCTCGCCATTCTACCAGTCATTAGATGGTGTATGGAAATTCCATTGGGTAAACATGCCATCGAAAGCAACAGCGGCCATGTGCGCCAACAACTACAATGATGCTTCATGGACCGACATCGACGTGCCCAGCAGCTGGCAGGTATGGGGGCTACACAACAATAAGTCATGGGACAAGCCGCTCTACTGCAACGTGGCCTATCCTTTCTCATTCAACGAGTCGACCTACAGCGTCATGGCCGACCGTCCAGGCTGGTTCACCTACAACGGCAATATGCCCAACCCCGTGGGCACCTACCGGCGCCATTTCACCATTACCGCCGACTGCTTGAACGGTCATAATGTCTACGTGCGCTTCAACGGCGTGGGCCACGGCTTTTATCTGTGGGTCAACGGCCAGCGAGTGGGCTACAGCGAGGACAGTTATGTGCCTGCCGAGTTCAATATCACCGACTATTTGGTGGAGGGCGACAACACGATGGCCCTGCAGGTCTACCGCTTCACCAGCGGCTCATTCCTGGAGTGCCAGGACTACTGGCGCCTGACAGGCATCCAGCGTCACTGCTTCATCTACGCTGCGCCAAAGACGCAGATACGCGACTATTTCTTCACCACCGACCTTGACAACAGTTATACCAATGCCAAGGCCAATGTGAAGGTGAAAGTCTCCCCCGACCCCTCCAAAGGAGGAGAGACTTTAACGGTGGAGGCTAAAATATTGGACGGCGGCACCGTCATCGCCACAGCTTCCAAGACAATCACCCCTCCCTTGGAGGGAATGGGGGAAGCCTCCCTCGATATGGACGTCACAGCTCCCCGTCTGTGGAGTGCTGAGACGCCTAACCTCTACGACCTCGTGCTGACACTGAAGGATGCCGACGGCAACGTCAAGGACATCCGTGGCAGCAAAGTAGGCTTCCGCGAGGTGGGCATCCGCAGCGACGGCGCCCTGATCATCAACGGCAAGCGCATGGTGTTCCACGGAGTCAACCGCCACGACTTCTCGCCCATCAACGGCCGAGCCATCACCGACGAGGAGATTGAGGAAGACATCAAGACGATGAAGCGCCTGAACATCAATGCCGTGCGCACCAGTCACTATCCCAACGATCCCGTGTTCTACGACCTTTGCGACAAGTACGGTCTCTATGTGCTGGCCGAGGCCGACGTAGAGTGCCACGCCCATCAGAAGCTCTCGTCGTTAGAGCTCTTCCGTCCGGCGATGGTAGAGCGCTCCGAGAATCATGTGCTCACCATGCGCAACCATCCCTGCATCTTCATCTGGTCTTTCGGCAACGAGAGCGGTGGCGGCGAGAACTTCAAGTACGTGGCGCAGGCCATCAAGAAGCTCGACAAGACACGCCTCACCCACTACGAGGGTAATAGCGACTATGCCGACGTATCGTCGACGATGTATGCCGACTATGGATGGATTGAGCGCATTGGAAAATCACAGCAGAAACGTCCGCACATCCAGTGCGAGAACTCGCACTCCATGGGCAACTCCATGGGCAACCAGCGCGACATGTTCGACCTCTACGAGAAATACCCCTGCCTCACCGGCGAGTTCATCTGGGACTTCAAGGACCAGGGCCTGCTCACCACGAGCAGCAGCGGCAAGGAATACTGGGCCTACGGTGGCGACTTCGGCGACAATCCCAACGACGGCAACTTCTGCATCAACGGTCTGGTGCGCCCCGACTGGAGCCTCACGTCAAAAAGCTACAACACCAAGAAAGTCTACCAGCCCTTGGAGTTCAAGAGCCTCACCCCCACCCCCTCTACAACTGGCGAGGGGAGATTCCGTGTGAAGAACAAGATGGCCTTCCTGCCCAGCTCTGCCTACAATGTGAAGTACGAGCTGATGGACGAGGAAGGCACAATCCTTGCCAGTGGCGTCATCGACAAGGAGGTGGCCGCCGCCGACAGCGCCGTCGTCACCATCGACCTCACACCACTCACCTCCCACCTCTCACCTGAAGAAGAAGCCTTCATCAAGTTCACGGCCACACAGAAAGAGAACACCGCATGGGCCGATGCCGGCTATGTGGTGGCCGAGGAAAAGCTGCCCGTGCAAACAGCCAAGAAACCCATGTACGACCTGAGCCGTCTTGATGCCTGCGAGGCGCTTAGCGTAGACGACGGCGCCACGCTCATCACCATCCAGAACAGCACCTTCAAAGCGGCATTCAGCAAAACCCAGGGCACCCTTTCCAACTATTCATACAACGGAACATCCATGCTTAGCAAGCCCTTGCTGCTGAACGTCTTCCGTCTGCCCACCGACAACGACGGACGGCAGAGCGGCACATGGGACAACATGGGCCTACGGAAGCTGACGGTGAAGGGCACTGGCGCCGAGGTGCAGCCTTCTGACGACGGAAAGACGGTGAACGTAGCACTCAACAGCACCTACACAGGCCAGAACGGCACCACCTTTGACGTGCTCCTCGATTTCATTGTCTGTGCCGACGGCACACTGATGGTCAACTCGTTCATCAAGCCATCCGCCACAGGCGTCATCATCCCGAAGATAGGCTTCCGCTTAGAGATGCCTTCGGCGATGGAGCAGCTGTCATGGTTCGGACGCGGCCCGTGGGACAGCTATCGCGACCGCAAGGAAGCCTGTCTGCCAGCCATCTACACCAGCACGGTGACCGACCAGCGCGAAGACTACATCCTGCCGCAGGAACACGGCACAAAACAGGAAGTACGCTGGATGTCGCTCAGCAATGCCGAGGGCAAGGGCCTGCTCTTCGTAGCCCCCGACCAGATGGCCGCCTCAGCCGTCCACTTCCGTCCTGAAGACAACTACACCAAAAACGGCGACCGCAAAAAACACACCTACCAATTCCTGTCCTGCACAAGCACCGTCGTCTCGCTCGATGCCGCCACACGCGGCCTGGGCAACGCCTCCTGCGGCTCCGAGGTCATGGAGAAGTATGAGCTGAGAGCACAGAACACCGCCTTCCGCTTCTTCATCATCCCCTTCTCTCACCCCACGCCCCTCACCTCACACCTCTCATCACTCGCCCGTGTCGAGATGCCCGTCTGCCAGCCCGTCAGCTGCGAGCGCCAGCAGAACGGACGCATCAAGATGACCACCAGCACGAAGAACGCCACCATCTGGTACAGCATCAACGGCGCCGAGTATCAGAAGTACACCGCAGCCGTCAGCCATAACGGCGCCTGCGCCATCCAAGCCTACAGCACCGCCGAAGGCCTGCTGGCCAGCCCCGTGATGTCATACGCCTTTGACCTCTTTGTCAACAAGAGCACATGGAAGCTCGTCAGCGCCGACAGCCAGCATAGCGGCAACGAGGCAACGAAAGCCTTCGACGGCAAGAACGACACTTTCTGGCACACCGAATACTGGGGCAGTGAGCCGCCCTGTCCGCACACGCTCATCGTCGACATGGGCACCACATACAAGGTAACAGCCTTCACCTACCTCGCCCGTCAGGACGGCGAAGTGAACGGCATGGTGAAAGCATACGAGTTCTACCTCAGCGACGACGGCAAGACATGGGGTCCTGCCGTGGCCACAGGCGAATTCAAGAACACGAAGTCGCTTCAGGAAGCCAAGCTGAAGGCTGCCCAGACAGGCCGCTACTGGAAGTTCGTGGCCAAGTCGGAAATCAACGGTAAAGCATGGTCATCGGCTGCCGAAATAGGCATCACGGCCGAGGAAGAGCATACCGGTCTGAGCGCCCCGACGGCCGGCTCCCGGCATGTCCAGGCCCCTGATGCCGTCTACAACCTGCATGGCCGCCGGATGACTGGCGACGAGGCTGTGTGGCCGCACGGCATCTATGTCTTCCGGGGCCGTAAGATGATACGTTAAGGATTATACATGTCCTTGCAATAGAAGGACAGGATGTCGTCGAGCATCCGCTTGGCTTCTACAGCAGGGCTGTCGGGATCTATCTCGGCAGCCCTGATGTAATGGTTGATGGCCTCATGCCAAAGGCCGCGGCGACGGGCTTCGTTGCCCAGCTGGTAATACTCTTCTGCAGTCATTTCGCGGCCTTCAGGGTGTTCATCATCAGCGAGCAGATGGTCATGGGCCCTACGCCGCCGGGCACCGGCGTGATGTAGGAGCATTTCGGAGCTACCTCGTCGAACTTCACGTCGCCTGTCAGGCGATAACCGCTCTTGCGGGTGGCATCGGGCACGCGCGTGGTGCCTACGTCAATGACGACGGCTCCTTCCTTTACCATGTCGGCCGTGACGAACTGGGGCTGTCCGATGGCGGCGATGATGATGTCGGCCTGCCTGCATTCCTCCTTCAGGGTTGTGGAGCGCGAGTGGCACACGGTGACGGTGGCGTCGCCCCACTGCTTCTGCATCATCAGCTGCGCCATGGGCTTGCCCACGATGTTGGAGCGGCCCAGGATGACGCATTTCTTGCCGCTGGTATTGATGCCGTAGCGCTGCAGAAGTGTCATGATGCCTAGGGGCGTGGCGGAGATGAAGCAGGGCAGGCCGATGGCCATGCGCCCTACATTCTCAGGATGGAAGCCGTCGACATCTTTCTTCGGGTCGATGGCTTCGATGATCTTCTGCTCGTCGATGTGCTTAGGCAATGGCAACTGCACAATGAACCCGTCTACGTCGCCATTGCGGTTGAGGCGGTCTACGCACGCCAGCAACTCGGCTTCCGTCACGTCGTCTTCATAGCGTATGAGGGTGCTCTTGAATCCGCACGCCTCGCACGCCAGCACTTTGTTCTTCACGTAGGTTTCCGAGCCGCCGTCGTGCCCCACCAGCACGGCAGCCAGATGGGGCTGTTTGCCACCGGCAGCCACTATATTCTTGACTTTCTCGGCTATCTCGGCCTTGATGGCGGACGCCGTTGCCTTTCCGTCGATGAGTGTCATAGTTGTTTATTTGTTATCTACGGCACACTGCTCAATGGGCAGGCATCGCTTGTAGTTGGCAATGTAACGCTCGAAGCCGGCCACGTCCTCAGCGGTGGGGGCGATGCTGGTGCCCGTGTTGCCTGCGAAGACGACATTCTCGAGATAGTCGGCCAGCGACAGCTTGTCGGGATTGTTTACTGCATAGCCTGCCAGCAGGGCTATGCCCCATGCGCCGCCTTCGCCTGCCGTCTCCATGACGCTGATGGGCGAGTTGAGTGCGGCTGCCAACATGCGCTGGCCTACGCCTGCTGTCTTGAAATAGCCGCCATGGCCGGTGATGCGGTCTACGCGAATCATCTCGTCTTTGAAGAGGATGTCGTTGCCGATTTTCAGCACGCCGATGGCGCCGTAGAGGTTGGCACGCATGAAGTTGGCCAGGTTGAACTTGTCGTTGGCAGAGCGCACGAAGAGGGGACGGCCGTCGGCAAGGCCCGTGACGGGCTCGCCGCTGACGTAGTTGTAAGCCATGAGGCCGCCGCAGTCGGTGTCGCCTTCCAAGGCTTTGTTGAACAGCTTGCCGTAGAGCTCGTTCATGTCGACGGGTACGCCCAGCAGCTGCTGATACTCTTTGAAGAGGCCCACCCAGGCGTTGATGTCGCTGGTGCAGTTGTTGCAGTGCACCATGGCTACGAGGCTTCCGTCGGGCGTGGTCACCATGTCAATCATCTCGTAGGGCTTCGACAGGGGCTTCTCCAGCACAATCATCGAGAACGACGAGGTGCCGGCTGACACGTTGCCCGTGCGCTGCTTCACGGCGTTGGTGGCCACCATGCCGGTGCCAGCGTCGCCTTCAGGAGGACAGACGGGTATGCCAGCCTTCAGATGGCCGCTGACGTCGAGGCGCTTCGCACCCTCGGGGGTGAGGAAGCCGGCGCTCTCGCCAGCGTTCAACGACTTCGGCAGGATGTCGAGCAACTTCCACGAGTAGCCCTTGGGCTCGATGAGCTTGTCGAATTTCTCTACCATCGTGGCATCGTAGGTTTTTGTGATGGGGTCGACGGGAATCATGCCTGATGCATCGCCCACGCCTAAGACGAACTGCCCTGTCACCTGCCAGTGCACATAGCCTGCCAGCGTGGTGAGATACTTGATGTCGGCTACATGCTCGTTGTTGTCGAGGATGCACTGGTAGAGGTGGCTGATGCTCCAGCGCAGGGGGATGTTGTAGTTGAACAGCTCGCTCAACTCTGCGGCAGCCTTGCCTGTGTTGGTGTTACGCCACGTGCGGAAGGGCACCAGAATCTCCTGTTTCCCGTTGAAGGCCATATAGCCGTGCATCATGGCTGAGAAGCCGATGGCGGCTAAGCTCTCTATCTCGCAGTCGTACTGCTTCAGCACGTCCCTGCGCAGGTCGGCATAGCAGTCCTGCAGGCCATACCAGATGGCCTCGATGCTATAGGTCCACAGCCCGTCGACGAGCTGGTTTTCCCACTCATGCGAGCCCTGTGCGATGGGTTTGTTCTCCTGGTCGATGAGCACGGCCTTGATACGGGTGGAACCGAATTCGATTCCCAAGATGGCTTTACCAGCCTCGATGGTTTGTTTTGCGGTCATATCATTTTTGATGTTTAGGGGTTATGCCTGCAAAAGTAGCTTTTTTTCCGTAAATAGCCAAATAATTCCCAATATTTTCGTGTTGCAGCCAATTATTTGTAACTTTGCGTTCTGCAGGCGTGTAGCTTCCGTTTGTCCGCCCTGTTCGGATTTTTGTCCGAGCGGGGCGGATTTTTGTCCGAGCGGGGCGGATTTTTGTCCGAAGCCTTCGGATTTTTTCGGACGATTTCCATTTTCCATCCAATGTGCCAATCTCATCACCAAACGTAAAGAATATTTTATATTTTCACCTATTGAGTCCACTTTAAAAAGTAATTTCCACTAAATAGAGTCATGCGCAGCCACTCCCCTCCTTTCCCAAAGGAGGGGCAGGGGTGGTATGTAGAAAATGACCTGACATCTTTTTCTTCAATCGGTTGGGACAGTATTGACAAACCACCCCTCACCCCTCCTTTGGAAAAGGAGGGGAGTGGCTGCGCGTTGTTTTTGTGATGATCCAGCATTGTGCGGACTTTTTAAAGTAGACTCCCTATTCAAGTTTCGCATTCACTCCGCTCGGCTTTGCCGCTTCGCTCTGCGAAGAACTTCGAGGAATAAAGGAGTAGAGGAGATTTGGAGGTGAAGTAGAAAAGAGCTTCAAGATTTGGCTGTTTCATGGGAAATGTATACCTTTGCAACAAGAGTATATATGACGGATATTGACAATTATCAGATGCTACCTATTGGAACCCTGCTTAAAGGAGGGGAATATCGCGTGGAGCGCTACATTGCCTCAGGTGGTTTTGGAAACACCTACGAGGTGGAACACATACGGCTGGGAAAGCGTCTGGCCATCAAAGAGTTTTTTATGCGGGATAAGCGTGGCGGCTAACAATAAATAATGAATAAAGAAATAGGGTGTTCAATATGTTGTACCTCAAAATACATTCAAATAATACAGACCCCACCCCTGCCCCTCCCTTCAAGGGGAGGGGCAGGGGTGGGGTCTGTAATTTACCTTATTAGGGTACAACAAATTGGACACACTAATAAAGAAAGGAGACATGTATGATGATGGACAAGATAATGGATGATATTCGTAGTGAAATTTCGCCTAAGATGAAGTTACAGTTGGAGCTGTCGGCGGCCATCGCTAATCGCTTGCATACGAATTCGAATCCATGGTGACTGCAGAGCCATAAGAAACATTTCTTCCTAATTTTGCGCGATGTTTGAAAAAGAAGAACTGAAAAGGGATACGCGTCAGCCGCTGATGGCCCACCTGTCGATGTTTGCAGCGTGTGCCATCTGGGGACTGATGGCGCCGCTGGGGAAGGATGCGATGACGCACGGACTCGACGGGCCGTCGATGGTGATGCTGCGTGTATCGGGAGGAGCGCTGCTCTTCTGGGTGGCCTCGCTGTTTACCAAGAGGGAGCATGTGCCTCTGAAGCACGTTTTCATCTTCATGGGGGCCGCTTTCTTTGGCATTGTGTTCAACCAGTGCGGCTACACCATCGGATTGTCGCTCACGTCGCCCATCAATGCCAGCATCGTTACCACGTCGATGCCTATCTTTGCCATGCTGTTGGCAGCCCTCATATTGAAGGAGCCCATCACGAGCAAGAAAGTGCTGGGAGTGATGATGGGATGCAGCGGGGCCCTGATGCTGATTCTTACCAGCGCCGCCGGCAGCAGCGACAAGGTGGGCGACATTCGCGGCGACCTGTGCTGCCTCGGCGCACAGTTTTCCTACGCCCTCTACCTGTCGCTGTTCAACAAATTCATACGGCAGTACAGCGTGTTCACCGTCAACAAGTGGATGTTCCTATGGGCCACCGTCATCCTGCTCCCGTTGGCTGGCCCCCACACGCTGTCGACGCTCAGCGGCGAGCTGCCGACGAAGACGCTGCTGGAAACGGCATACGTGGTGTTCTTCGGTACGTTTATCGGCTATATCCTCATCATCAAGGCCCAAAAGATTCTACGTCCCACGGTGGTGGCCACCTACAACTATGTGCAACCGCTGGTGGCTGTGGCGGTGAGCCTCCTTGCGGGACTGGGCATTTTGAAGTGGACGCACGGCCTGGCCATCATCCTTGTATTCAGCGGCGTGGCATTGGTGACAAAGTCAAAGAGTCGCCGCGACATGGAGACCGAAAAGAGGTGACAGAGTGAAGGAAAAAAATCAGGGGCGCAGCCTAACGGTTGCGCCCCTCACTATGAATCATGTGTATATACGAGCTACTCTATTACTTGAGTGCCTTGTTCAACATGAAGTAGACCTCATTGTTGCGCAGGGTCTGCTTGAAATCAGCGATGTTGGTCTGCTTGTTGATCTTGACATACTCGATGCCCAGCATCTCGGCGAAGTCCTCCCAGTACTCCTCGGTGATGCCGGTGAAGAAGTAGTGTAGCGAGTCGTTGCGGTAGACATAGACGCGGTAGTAAGCTTCGACATAGATGTAGGGCTTGGGCTTGACGACAATCTCGTCCAACCCGTAGTCCAGGTCTTCCATCGTCACGCGGTGTCCGCCGTCGCTGGCCGGGGGTAGGGTAGCCACCGTCACCAGCTGCGGTTTGTAGGCCACGTGGGTCAGCGCTATCTTAGCGGCGCCCTTCACGTCGGCGATGATGCCGTTGAGGTCGGTAGTGCCTATCAGGTTGCCCTCGTCGGTCAGCACGCTCACCAGCGGTATGCCCAGGCCGTTGGCGTCGGTCACCTCTACCCGCTGCGCTATGGCGCTCATGGCAGTCATTATGGCGACTGTAACCATCAGTAGTATTCTCTTCATTGTCTTATAACTGGTTTCTTATGCGAGTATAATGCTGTGGGTATGTTCTCAATGATTTGTAAAGAGTGCTGCAAAGGTAAACATTTTATTCAAGAGCGCAAAGTCTCAATTACATTTTTTTAGCCAAGAACTAACCTTGGTGACGATAATAAAAAAAAAAAGGTACCCCAGTTCGGGATAAGGAAGCCTAAAACAGCATGAGTTGTTTGGTGTTTTCAATGCAATATCCCTGAAGAGCCTGTGGTTTGTTATCGAAGAAGCAGTATGCTGCCAGTGCCGAAATCATACTCATAATGAAGTTATT
>JAILAA010000091.1 GCA_024681875.1 Prevotella sp. | reverse complement strand
GGCTGTTCGCCCATTAAAGTGGCACGCGAGCTGGGTTCAGAACGTCGTGAGACAGTTCGGTCTCTATCTATCGTGGGCGTGGGAGTCTTGCGTGGTCCGGCCACTAGTACGAGAGGACCGTGGTTGACCGACCTCCGGTTTACCGGTTGTACCGCCAGGTGCACCGCCGGGTATCCGCGTCGGGATCGGATAAGCGCTGAAAGCATCTAAGTGCGAAGCCGGCCACAAGATGAGGACTCCATTGAGGGTCGTCATAGACGATGACGTTGATAGGGTGCAGGTGTAAAGACGGCGACGTCAAAGCCGAGCACTACTAATTGCCCGAAAGCTTTCGCAGTAAAATGCTTAATTCTTAATGCATAATGCTTAATTGTTGGCATTGCTGAAGGAGCTTTTACTTTCAACTGTAACAGTCAATGGCTGCTGTCCTTGCTGGCAGTTCTTGTGTGAAATGTGTCAACCCCTATTTCAGGTGGTTATTGCGGCGGGGTCCCACCTCTTCCCATTCCGAACAGAGAAGTTAAGCCCGCCTGCGCCGATGGTACTGCAATGCAATGCGGGAGAGTAGGAGGCCGCCTTCTTTTAAAAGCGAGAGCCCTGGAGAGAAATCTCCGGGGCTCACTGTTTTTTTGTTGCAGAAAATTAGGTGGTGTCAAAAAAAAAGTCTATCTTTACAGCATGAATCAAAAACCGACCTAAAACATTGAAGATTATGAAAGTAGGAATTCCCAAGGAGATTAAGAACAACGAGAACAGAGTAGGCATGACCCCTTCGGGCGTAGCCGAGTTAGTACGTCGTGGTCATCAGGTACTGGTGCAGCATACGGCAGGTGAAGGCAGCGGTTTTGCCGATGCCGACTATCAGAAAGTGGGTGCGCAGATAGTGCCTGCCATTGAGGATGTCTATGCGCAGGCCGATATGATTGTGAAGGTGAAGGAACCTATCGAGCCTGAGTATGCACTGGTGCGTAAGGGGCAGGTGGTGTTCACCTATTTCCATTTCGCTTGCGAAGAGGAACTGACATACGCCATGATGAAAAGCGGGGCAATATGTATTGCCTACGAGACCGTAGAGCGCGACGACCGCTCATTGCCGCTGCTGATACCGATGAGTGAGGTGGCTGGGCGCATGGCTACGCAGAACGCGGCCTACTATTTGCAGAAGACGAAAGGCGGTAAGGGCAAGCTGATGGCGGGTGTGCCGGGAGTGAAGCCTGCCCGTGTACTGGTGCTTGGAGGCGGAACGGTGGGCGAGGCTGCCGCACGTATAGCTGCCGGCATGGGAGCCGAAGTGACCATTACCGATGTTTCGCTCCCTCGACTGAAACAGCTGGCTGCTGAGCTGCCTGCCAATGTGCACACGCTCTATTCGTCGGAGCACAACATCCGACAGGAATTGCCCACGACAGATGTCGTGATTGGCTCTGTGCTCATTCCTGGCGATGCCGCTCCCAAGCTGATTACGAAAGACATGCTGAAGCTGATGGAAAAGGGCACTGTACTTGTAGACGTAGCCATCGACCAGGGAGGCTGCTTCGAGACCTCGCATCCCACTACGCATAGTGAGCCAGTTTACGAGGTTGACGGCATTGTGCATTATGCTGTAGCCAATATTCCCGGTGCTGTTCCCAACACGTCTACCATCGCACTGACCAATGCCACTTTGCGCTATGCCATCGCGCTGGCCGACAAGGGCTGGCAACAGGCGTGTCGTGACGACCGCTCATTGGCCCGTGGTGTGAACATGGTGGAAGGTAAGTGCACCTATGAGGCAGTGGCCAAAGTATGGGGATTGGAGTACACCCCGTTGGCGTTGTAATCTCTCACTTAATCACGACTTTCTTTGTTGTGGCATCATTCATGCGGATGATGTTCAGACCCTTCTGCAATTCAGGTATCTTACGACCTTGAAGGTCATAGATACACTTCAATTCCCTTTTGTTGTCTAAACTAACACCCTGCACTCCTGTTTTTTCTTTAAAGGTGAAGTATCCCGGTGAATCCGTACCGCCGTCTATGCGGGCATAGGTATTGTCGGTGTGACTGGAATCGTAGGTTGTTCCGCTGCCACCGACAAGACTGTAACACATGTCGAACATATCCTCGCTGTCTGCCACCTGCGACATGTCCCAGTCTTCAGCCACCGTGATGGTCTTCAGCTTAGAGCTACTGCGGAACATACATCCCATATCAGTCACCTTGCCTGTCTCGAAGCTTCTTAGGTCGAGTTCTTCCAGACTCTTGCAGAAGCTGAGCATGTGCCTCATGTTTGTGACTTTCCTTGTGTCGAAATGGGTCAGGTCAAGGTCCTTCAAGCTATAGCAGCATGAGAACATCTGCTGCATATTGGTCACCTTCTCTGTATTGAAATGGCTCACGTCAAGGCCTGTCAGGTTGGTACAGCCCTCGAACATTCCGAACATGTTCGTCACATTCCTTGTGTCGAAATGGCTAACATCAAGACTCGTCAGACCAGAGCAGTTATAGAACATCCATTCCATATTATTTACTGCTTCCGTGTGAAGATAGCTCAGCCCTATGATGTTTGTCAGGTTTTCACAATTTTTGAACCAGTAAGAGGTGTTATTGATGGTTTTACATTGATTGAAAGAAGCATCAAACACTACCGTTTTAATCTCCCCGGCATGACTAATCCAAGGATAGATGTTGGCTTCCATTCCTCCGCGTGCCTCCATCTGGTCATCGTAGTAGAATGTAAGCAGGGTATTGTTGTTGCTCAGGACGGCGTATGGCTCTGCGTTCTCCACAATGGGCGCACTGCCGCCCATCACTTCCTTTGCCGTGCGGTTGCCCAGCGCGTCGTAGGTGTATTCCACGACGGTACCGTTACTGTATCTTACCCGCGTCAGGCGATAAATCTCGTCATACTCGTACTTCACATTGCTTTGGGCAAATGTCAGCATTGCCGAAAAGAGAAGTATTAAGGTATATAGTAGTTGCTTTTTCATATTGACAACGCATTTAGTTTTGCTTCATTTGAACATTTTTCTCATCTCTCCTACTACATAGGCGACGCCCTTGGTATTAAGTCTGCCATACTTGTTGCTTGTCTCGGCTAAAAATGACAGGGGAATTTCGATAGTAGTCGCCACATCATCCAAAAAGAGATAATATCTCCCGTTAGGTCTTTTCTGTATATCCCAGAACACATTACCTGTCCTGGAATAAGTGCGCCAAGGCGATGACAATGTCGTAGTTTTAGTATTACTATTCTGAGATTCATACTTCTTTACCAATTCGGGGTCATTTCCTGTACTTACGTTTGCTACATACGACTGAGAGTCATCGCCAGGATTATATCCTTTGGCATTCCCTGCATAGATAATTTGATTGTTTTGGGCAATTTGCTGGTCTAACTTTTCAATTTCTCCTTGCCAGAAGGATATGTTATTCATATTTGTCCGCAACGTTTGAGCGACCTCTATGTTCCATTTATAGATTGCTTTCTGTCTATCCAACTGTCTGTTCTGTTCAATGTAAGGTGTGGAATCGAACAGTCCGCTCGGGTCAATCCCCATTATGGGATTGTTCGACGCGTATGGATAGAGGTTGGTACTCCAGATGGGGTCTTCGCTGAGGAAGCGGCCGATGGTGGGGTCATATTGGCGGGCACGCATATAGTAGAGGTGGTCGTCAAGAGCCATCACACCATACTTGCCCACATACTGGAAGGGGTTGTAGTCGGTTTCCTCTTTCTGGGTCACACGACCAAACTCGTCGTACTGGTACTTGTGTGTGATGTTGCCGTTGTCGTCAACGATGGCGATGACGGAGCCACGTACATCAGTGACGTAGTAACTAACATTGCCGTCAACGATGCGTGCCTCCAGGCCGTTGCCATAGATATATTTGGCTCCGCTCTTCGAGTCAGAGAGAACATAGCCTATGCCCAGTGGATTGGTGGTAAAGGTAATATCGCCGTAAGAAGCGATAAGTCCCAGCGGGTCATAGGTCAGCGCAGTGTATCCAGCCTTAGTCAAGCGGTCCAGGCTGTCCCAGCTGTAGCTTTCACTACCCCTCTTCGTTGTATTGCCATTGGCATCGAAGTCAAAGCTGATGTCGCCCGCCTTCGTGATGCGGTTGCCGTCGTTGTAGCTATAACTGGTATTCTCGTTAGTTAGGGCGATGTTGTCGTAGGGCTCAGTCATTGTCTGCTCGGTAATGTTACCCACCTTGTCGAGCACAAATGTATAGCCAGCCACCACCGTGCCATTGCTCAGTTTTGTCTGCTTGCTGGTCAGGCGTCCCACCTTATCATAGTCGAAAGTGGTTGTCATGCCGTTGGGATAGCTCACCTTTAAAAGCAGGTTGTCCTTGCGGTAGCTGTAGCTGATGGTCTTACTGCCGAATGTCACTGACGTGAGACGATTCAGCCCGTCGTAGCCGTACTGTGTGTCATTGATGCTGGTAAGATTGCCGTTGCCGTCGTAGCTGTAGCTGTTGCTATGTCCGTCGCAGCTGGTGCCGGTAATGCGGCTGAAACTGTCGTAATAGAATGTCATCGTCATATTGCTGCCCTCTATCGTCTTCAGGCGCAAATGGTCATCGTAGCTGTAATGGTTCATGCAGTCGCCGATCAAGCGCCCCAGCTCGTCGTAGACGTAGTCAAGTCCCTCGCCGTCGGGCTTAATGAGACTGCTAAGCGTCCCGTCCTCATTGTAGTTATATTGCCTCTTGGCACCGGCAAACTCCACCGAGCGCAGCCAGTCGGTGGAATTGTCGTATGTCATCGTGGTTACGCTCCCCTTTGCATTGGTGATACTGGTCAGGTTGTCGTTTTTGTCGTAGGCATACTTTGTAGTGTGCCCCATGTGGTTGGTCTCGCAGGTCAGGAAGTCGTTGTTGTTATAGACATAACTGCAGATGCGTCCCAGTGCATCGGTGGCACTCGTCATTCGGCTTGCAGCATCGTAATCAATTGTACTCGACAATCCAAGAGCGGGTAGGGTGGTCTTCACCAAGTTGCCAAATTCATTGTAATCATACTCCGTCTTGACACCCACAGGATTAGTAATCTCTGTGGGAAGTCCCTTGCTGTTGACGGTGACGCTGGTGGTTACATCTTCCGGAGCAGAAATGCCAATCAGGTTGCCCTTCGTATCGTAGCTGTAAGTGGTTTTATTACCTTTCGCGTCGGTGACGCTGGTCAGGTTGTTCATCTCGTCATAGGTCATCCGGGTGGTCAGCGTGCCTTCGCCACTTACGGTGATGCTCGTCACGTTACCCTTCGAGTCATAGCTGACGTTGCTGATATCCATCTTGTTGCTCTGGACGGCCGTAGGCAGTTCAGGATGTTCCTCAATGTCGTAGCTGCTGTTGACGAACATCCCCATAGCACCCGTCACGCCTGTCACAGCGTTATTCCCATCGTAATTGAAATAATAGGTCGACGTCTCCGATCCTCGCTCCACGTTGACCTGCGACTTCGTTGAGATACTGTTGCCGTAGCTGGCCGCCACGCTGACGCTGGTCCTCGTGGCCGGCACGCCGTTCTGGCCGCTCACCGTGCTTGTCAGTCGGCAGTTGCTGTCGTACTCGTTCTCCACGTAGTTACCCTTGGGCAACTGGATGCGGCTGAGCAGCTTCGAGGCTCCGGCCTTCGTCAGATCGGCATACTCGTAGGTGGTGGTGTTGCCCTCGGCATCGGTGAAGCTGCTGAGCTGCTTCTTGCCCGTCTGCTTGTTGTCGAAGTAAGTAAACTTAACGCTGCGGTTCAGCGGGTCTTTCACCTCGGCGAGCAGGTAGGTGCCGCTGAAGTAGTCGAAGGTGAGGCTGCGATGTCCATCGCTGACGCTTCTGATGCGCTTGCTGCCGTTCTGTCCGGCCTCGTAGTTGACGGTCAGCGTGTTGCCGTTACGGTCGGTGATGCTCGTCAGGTAGAGTACGGCAGCGCCCGTTCCACCCTGCTTGGTGAAGCGATAGGTGACTTGCGACTTCGACTTGATGGTCAGCTCGTCTCCGCCGGCGTAGGTCATCTCGTCGTAGATGCCCATCGACTCCGGCACGAGTTTTCCGTCCTGCGACTTGTAGACGTCGATGCCTCCTCCGCCCCAGTGGACGATGACCCGCAGACCGTTGTCGGAAGCCCCGGAGACGAAGTCGCCCACCACGGTGACGAACGAGTGGTAGCTGTGGCTCCACCCGTCGCCCAGCGGCAGGTAGCTCTCGTCGGCGTCGGTCTTGCTCTTGTCGCCGTAGAACACACTGGGCAGCGTGGTGTTGTAGCTGTTATATGAATGCTCGAAGCCCAGCGGCACCACGCCGCTCAGCTCAAAGCTGGTCTTCGTGTAGTGTTGGAAGTTGCCCATCTGCAGGCCTGCGCCCAGGGCGATGGTCTTCAGCGTGGTGTTCAGCGGCTCGAAGTAGTCGCTCTCCTGCGGCTGCGAGTCGGCTATCTCTCCGGCTTCTATCTTCTGCATGATGCGGGCCAGCATCACAAATGCCTCGCCGCGCTTGCAGTCGGCGTAGGGACGGAAGGTGCTGTTGGCGGTGGTGATGATGCCTAGTGCTGCCGCTCGGCGGACGTAGCCCATCAGGCGGGGGTTGCTTGTTGCCAGCGTGGCAACATCAGCATCGGCTGGGAAGGGGTTGTTGGTGCCTTCCAAGTCGGGCTGTATGTCGAAGGCCTCCATCAGCACTTTCAGCGTGTGCACGCGGGCAATGTTCTCTTCCGGCTCGAAGGCCAGGCGGTTGCGGTCGAAGGGGGTCACGCCGTCGCCATAGTCCAGATACATCAGGGCGCGCGCTGCCTGATAGTAGTAGGTTGTCTTGTCGGTCAGGTCGGTATAGACGGTGGGGTAATTGTCCGACGGCACCGCTGTCGGCACTTTCCTTCCATTTGTCAGGTAGAGGCCACGGAAAGCTATCTTTGCCAGGTGGGCCCGCTTCAGCGGGTCTTCCACCGCCGTCTTCCCGTCAACCTTCGAGCCGCTCAGCACGCCCCGATCACAGAGGAACGCCGTCGCAGCATAATAGGCGTTGTCGGCGGGCAGGTCGCTGAGGTCGCAGTCCTCATTCTCCCCACTCTTGTAAGTGAAGTATCCCGGTTCGCCATCGCGGTCAATGCGGGCATAAGTATAGTCGGTATGGCCAGCATCGTAAACCGTGCCGTTGCCACCAACAAGTTTGGCACAGCCATCGAACATATAACGACCATCAGTAACACTGGCAGTAGTCCAATCTTTACCCGCATAAATGGTTATCAGGTTGGAGCAAATAGAAAACATCCTGAACATGTCCCCTAATTTCCCCGTATCGAAATGACTTATGTCAAGGCTTGTCAGGCAGGAGCAGCCAAGGAACATTTCGTCCATGTCCGTCACATTCCCCGTGTCAAAATGGTTCACGTCAAGGCTCGTCAGACTGGAGCATTGATAGAACATAGATTCCATGTTTGTCACATTCCCCGTGTCGAAATGGCTTAGGTTCAGGTTAGTCAGGCTGGAGCAGTAAGAGAACATATATTTCATGTCCGTCACATTCCCCGTGTCAAAATGACTCAGTTCAAGGCTTATCAGGCTGGAACATTGATAGAACATCCAACTCATGTCCGTCACATTCCCCGTGTCGAAATGACTCAGGTCAAGGCTTATTAGGTCGGAGCAGCCAAGGAACATTTCGTTCATGCTCGTCACATTCCCCGTGTCGAAATGGCTCAGGTCAAGGCTCGTCAGGTTAGAGCAATTTCGGAACATACCGTCCATGTTCGTCACGTTTCTTGTGTCGAATTTGCTCACGTCAAGGCTTGTCAGGCTGGTGCAGAAATAAAACATTTCTGTCATTTCCGTCACGTTTCCCGTCTTCAGGTTCTCAATGCCAGTAATGGTGGTGAGATTCGTGAAACAATAGAACCAATAGGCAGTGCTCGTGAGTGCATTACAGTCTGCAAAAGTGGCATCAAACACAACAGTTGTGATGTTTTTTTTCTGCGCATCCCAGCCAGAGTCAATAAATATTCTAAAGTCATTATCCCAACTCAAATTAAACGGTCCGACGCCCATTCCCCCTCTTATCTCCTTCTGTCCGTCGTAATAGAAGGTGAGGGTGGTGTGGTCTTCGCTGAGAACGGCGTAGGGCTCCTGCGCTGTCGCTGATAATGGGATGAAGAGCAATATGCTCAAAAATAAGATTAGTTGTTTCATGTGCTTCGTTTTTCCCCTTATTTATCTTATTGGCTGCAAAGTTACGAAAAAAAAAACGGACCCCCAAACAATCAGACGAATGTCTTTTCAAATATCGTTGAGCTCTACAGTCACGGCTCTACCGTCACATACCTTATCTTTTTGGTAGAAAATATTGACAAAAAAGGCGATTAACTACCCTCATAATTTAAAAATTCTGGAGCAGGAAAATTCTTGCCGAAAATATCGCAGTTTTGACGATGTTTGCTTATTCTTTTGAGAGTCAGTTGAATAGATTGTTTTCTGACTTGTTTTTATCTTTGGCGAAGTTGCCCGCAAAAAAATCTAACGTTAGATTTTTTCACGGGGAGCCTACTTTTGAAAAAAAGTGGCTTCGCGACGGAATCGCGAAAGCCGGTTTTTGCCCTGAAAAAGGCCTCAAAAAGCCCGAAAGCTGCACGTTTTGTAAGAAACGTGCAGCTTTCGGACTCCTTTTTTTCGTTCAGAATGTTGCAAGGATACCACTTTTTGGCCTCAACGCGTTCTCGTTTGACTTTTTTCAGAGACCTGTTTTTGTGGTTATTTTTTTTTACATAAAATGGTTTCCTGCCAGACTGATGGAAAGAAGCTTACTTACATTCGCCATCGCCGTAGACGTAGGCAAAGGCTCCGCTCTGATAGTCGAACACTTCCTCTGGACGGAAGAAACGGCGCAGTTCGATGGCTGCGTTCTCCACGGAGTCAGAGGCGTGTACGATATTCTGCTGGTTGCTCATCGACAGGTCGCCGCGAATGGTGCCGGAGGCAGCTTCACGCCCGTTGGTGACGCCACACATCTGTCGCACAACCTTCACGGCATCAACACCGCTGAGTGCCAGAGCTACTACGGGCGATGCCTGCATGGAGGCTGCCAGTGAGGGGAAGAAAGGTTTGTCAGCCAGATGGGCATAGTGCTCACGCAGAATCTGATCGCTCAGTTGCATCATTTTCATGCCTGAGACACGCAGGCCACGGCGCTCGAAGCGGCCGATTACTTCACCCATGAGCTGGCGCTGTACGCAGCTGGGCTTCAATAATACAAGTGTTGTTTCCATAGTTTTTTGTTAGTAATTATGCAATATCGCCACAAAGATAGTAATAAAAAACCATTCGACGATACTTTTACCCAAAAACTTTCTAACTTTGCTCCCATGTTCTCTGTTCATCTGCGGCCCATTCCCAAAATTCCCACGGGCTGGGACTTTTTTCCTAAGCGGTGGGACTTTTTTCCCAGGCGTTGGGATTTCTGGGAATGAACTCCTTGCAGATGCCATCATGCGAAACTTGAATATTTTTGATAATTGTTTGTTCGTTATGATTTTTTTGAATAACTTTGTGCGCAGAAAAGAAGGCAGAGAAGACCATGTCAAGAAAAACATATAAATGGTTTCTTGTGATAGCGTTATCCATTCTATGGATGCCAGCCTTTGCTGTACGTGATAGCATCAGTAACTGTTATACTGATGAACACCCCTTGGTCTACGAAGGTGCGTGGGACTTGTGGCCCTACTCCTTCCTCAACGACACCGGCGAGCCCGTGGGCTACAACATCGACCTCCTGAGACTTATCTTCAAGGAGCTGGACATCCCCTACAGAGTGAAGCTGAAGCCGAAACAGGAAGCCTTGAAGGACCTGAAGGCCGGGCGTGCCGACCTGATGTGTACCATGGGCGAGCACTACCATAATGAGTATGCAAAGTTCAGCAAGAGCGTCATCCAGATATTCACCGCCAGCATCGTCCACCACAAAAACGAGCCCGTGTTAATCAGAAATGTCGACGACCTGGCCACCCAGCGGGTTATCGTTCACCTCAATAGTTTCTGCCACCACCTGATGATGGATCATGGATGGGAGAAGAACGCCATCCCCTATGACGACATGCAGGAGGCCGTGCAGTATGTGCACAACCATCCGGGGAGCCAGATAGTGTGGAACACAATGTCGCTGAAATGGCTGCTCCACAAGTTTGGCTACGACGACCTGGAGTTGACGCCCGTCAATATTCCGAATGGAGAGTACAAGTTCTTGTCGAACGATGAGCGTCTGTTGGAGCAGATTGACAGCGTCTTTGCTCAGCTGAACTCCACAGGCCGCCTGCAGCCCCTCCAGGAGAAGTGGTTCTATCCTGAGCACGAGGATACGGGCATTCCCTCGTGGGTGTGGCATGTGGTGGTAGCTTTATTCATCATCATAGTCCTGTTCCTTGTCTATTATGTGTTCTACAGCTTCTATGAGCGGAAGATGACGAGAAGCGTGCGACGCTCCAACGACCGTTTGTCGCTGATACTCAATACGAGCAAGGTGCATATCTGGTTGTATGACATTGCCAATCGGACGGTGAGCAGCATAGGTTCCAAGGGCAGGCAGACGCCCAATCCTCTGTCGCCGCAATTCGACAGCTTCTATATGCTGCCTGAAGATTATGAACGGCTGTGCAGTCTGCTCAAGGAGATGGCTGACCAGAAGAAGGAACGTGAGACGATGGAGTTCCGTGTCGTGGGGAGCGACAACAAGACCCTCTACATCTTCTCCGTCGATTTCTCAGTGATGAAGCGCGACCGAAAAGGCCGTCCCACCGTCATCATCGGAGCAACTACCAATATCACCGCCGCACGCCAGCGCCAGCAGCAGCAGAAAGATGCCATGCTGCGCTATCAGCATATTTTCAATTCTTCACTGGTCGACAACGTGTCGTACGACGAGAACGGCATCATCGAAGACATGAACGAAAAGTCAGTCAAGGCCATAGGCGGCAACCTCCAGCGCGTCATCGATAGTCACATTTCAGTTCAGAGCGTGCTGGGCGACCCCGACCTGTCGCTCGACGACATGGACTATACCTATCTGACGCAGATATATCGGTCGGCTGACGACGAGCGACCCCTGAACCGTTTCCTGGGTCGCGACGAACTGTACTACGAGCTGCAGCTGGTGCCTATACGCGACGACAACGGCCACCTGCTGGGCATCTATGGCACAGGGCGCGACGTCACTGAGCTGGCGAAGAGCTACTCCCGTCTGCAGAAGAACATCGCCCGTCTGCAGGAGGCCAATGACGAGCTGCAGGACTATGTCCGCAACATCGACTATGTGATGCAGAACGGCGGCTTGCGTATTGTCAACTATTCCCCTGAAACGCACACGCTGACCTTCTATAGCGAGATCGGGCACGTTCAGCAACGGCTGACTCAGACGCGCCTGCTGTCACTGGCCTCAGAGGAATCGAAGAAGACCGCCCAGCGCATCCTGAATAACATGGACAACCTCACGCAGCAGCCCGTCAAAGCGGCAGTCAAGTCCACGCTCCGTGTCAAAGGTGGCAAGACGCTGTGTCTGTATTTCTCGTTTGTGCCGGTGACGGATGCCAACGGAAAAGTGACGGAATACTTCGGCATGTGCCGTGACATCAGCGACATCAAGGCCACCGAAGAGCAGCTGGCTCTCGAAACCAGGAAGGCAAAGGAGGTGGAGACGGTGAAAAACGCTTTCCTGCACAATATGTGCCACGAAATACGTACCCCGCTCAACTGCGTCGTAGGTTTTGCCGAGCTCATTGAACAGAATCCTGATGCCGCTGACGAACAAATCTTCATTGAGGAAATCAAGAAAAACTCACGCGGCCTGCTCAATCTGGTCAACAACATCCTCTTCCTTTCGCGTCTCGACGCAGGCATGATAGAATACAAGACGTCAATGGTCGACTTTGCCGCCTTCTTCGAGGGACGCTGCCAGTCGGTATGGCAGAACTGCAAGCAGCCTGGTGTCGAATATATCGTTGATTCGCCCTACAACCGTCTCCTGCTCGACATTGACCTCTCGAACCTGGGTGTCGTCATCGACCAGATCGTAAGCAATGCTGTGCAGCATACCACGACGGGCTATGTACGCGCACACTTCGACTACAATGGCGAAGACCTTACGGTGGCTGTACAAGACACAGGCTGTGGGATACCGGCCGACCAGCATGAGAACATTTTTGAGCGCTTTGTCACCACCGACACCGACAACAGCGGGCTGGGCCTGTCTATCTGCAAGGAAGTGGTGAAGCTGATGGGGGGCAGAATACGACTGAAGTCTGAGGTGGGCAAAGGCTCCATCTTCTGGGTCATCATCCCCTGTGCGGCCAGCAGCGATGAAGAGTAGTTCGTTCACGGAAGTAAGAATGATGAATTAGGAATGGGACGCAGTATGATACGAGATATATTCAGAAACAGGAAAAGGGCTGTTGCTTTGCTCTTTTGCCTTTTCTCCTTTTTGCCTTTTTATTCCTTCAATTATACTGAGGAGCATCCGCTGATTATCGTCGGTGACTGGGATTTCCGTCCTTTCGAGTTCATCAATGATGAAGGACAGCCTGCCGGATACAACGTCGACGTGCTCAACCTGATTCTCGACCGGCTCGACATCCCCCACAAGTTTGTCATGGAGGAATGGTACGTCGCCACGGACATGTTCAAGCGCCACGAGGCCGACCTCATCCACGCCCTCTATTTCTTCTTCAAGGAAGAGCCCTACGTGTCCACCCACAAGTACATCAACTACTACAACCTGAAGGTGGCACGGCGCGCCGACATGGAGCCGCTTCACCGGCTCAGAGACTTGCAGCCCTCCGACACGCTGCTCGTGAAGGAGGATGACTATGCGGCTATGGCCCTGGCCGAAATGGACTCGTTGCCGTTTGCTATAGAGTTCCACTCGCCGAAGGACGGCCTTACAGGCATCAGGCATGGCAGTTACAAATACTACATCTGGGGAGAAATACCCCTCGGCCGTAAGATCCAGGAGCTCGCGCTTGACAGCATCGTCCTCGACCAGATAGACATCCCTGCCGGCGAACTGCGAATCATCGGCTACGACAAAGACCTGGTGAACATCATTGACGAACAGTACACACGATTGGAACAGGCTGGAGAGTTGCAGGTCATCTATGACCGCTGGTTCCATCCTGAGCGCGTACACGACGACACGTCACCCGTGGCGCTTTATATCCTCGCAGGACTGCTCTTCGCCATCATCGCCGTGCTGCTACTCATCTGGCTTGTACGTCGCAGGGTTGGCAGAAAGGTCAGTGAGAGCTCCGACCTGGGACAAATGATGGACCAAGTGCTCAACATGGGCGACTACTTCGTCTTAGAGTGGGACCTCAAGAACAACATGCTTCGCAACAAATACGGGGATATGCTGCCCGACGGTGAAATGAAGCCCGAGGAGTTCCTGACGCGTATGCCGCCGGAAGAGGCACAGCAGCTACACACCCTCAATGCGCAACTCGCTGCTGGCGTCATCAGCCACTTCGACATGAACCTCAGCTTCAACCAAGGTACTCTCGAAAAGCCCGTATGGAAGTATTTCTATGGCAACGGCATCGCTGAGGTGGAAGACCGAGGTGAGCATCATCCTTCAGGCAAGCCGCAATACCTCCTCTACACGACAAAAGACATCACAGCTGAGGTGAACGAAGACCGTCGCGTCAAGACCTTAACCGGCAAGTACAAGAAGATGTTCGACACCAACCTTGTTGCCATGTCCTTCTACGATGCCAATGGCGTCCTGATAGACATCAACAAGAAAATGCGTGAGCTCTGCCAGGTTACCGAAGAGAATGAACAATACTTCCTTGGCAGCTCACTCTTCAGCTTCCCGAGTCTTACGGGCGTCTATCTGCCCGGCTCAAGGGAGACACTGCACGTTTGTCAGCACCTCAACAATCCGCAAGACAAGATAGATAAGTATATGGAGTGCCACATCCGTCCGGTGCTGAACAATAACGACGAACTGGTGTACTACCTCGTCACCAACCGCGACATCACCGCCGAGCGCAACATGTATCTGGAGCAGCGCAAGCACGACCAGCAGCTGCACACCGTCAACGAAGGAATCAAGCAATACGAACAGCAGCTCGGCTACCTCTTGGAGGAAAGCAAGATTTTCATCTGGAGCTATCGCCCGGCAGAGAATATTATTTACCTGACGCGTTCGCCAGGAAAGACTGAATACAGCGAGAGCGTCGAAGAATACTTACAGACCATCAATGCCGACGTACGACAACGGGCATTGGAGAATCTGAGAGCCACCATGCAGGAAGGCAAACCCTATAATTCCATCCTGCCCTACGACTACACACCGCTTGACAGTCAGCCCACCTGGTACACCGTCATTGGCATACCCATATTCGACAAGGATGGGAAACTCGTAGAATACTTCGGACTCTCGCGCAACATCACCGACCTGATGCGGGCACAGGAGAAGCTACGCATTGAGACGGCACGTGCCGACGACTCAGGACGTAAGAAGGCGGCCTTCCTCGCCAACATGACTCACGAGATACGCACCCCACTCAATGCCATCGTAGGATTCTCCGATCTCCTTCCCATGATAGGCGCCAGCAACGAGAAAAAGGAAATACTGCGCATCATTCATAATAACTGCGACATGCTGCTCCGACTTATCAGCGACATCCTTGAAGCCTCTGACATTGATTCGCGCCCGATGGCTATCCAGCCTGCTGACATTGATTTTGCCCAGGCTTTCGACGACATCTGCCAGACACTGGAGCAACGGGTGCAGACGCCGGGTGTCAGGTTCATCAAGGACAATCCTTTCTCAACCTTCCCGACACACCTCGACAAGGGACGCATCCAGCAGGTCGTCACCAACTTCGTCACCAACGCTGTCAAGTACACACATCAGGGACATATCCGTGTGGGATACAAGGAAGAGGAGCGCGAGGGTAAGGATGGACTCTTTATCTATTGTGAAGATACTGGGGCGGGTATTCCTAAGGAGAAGCAGACCTCCGTCTTCGAGCGTTTCGTCAAGCTTAACGAGTTCGTTCAGGGTACAGGGCTTGGTCTGAACATCTGCAAGTCTATTGCTGAACGTTGCAATGGCCAAATCGGTGTCGAGAGCGACGGCGACGGCCATGGCTCCACCTTCTGGATTTGGATTCCCTGTCCTCACAACCCATCGAATTGTTGAACTGGACTATATTTGACAATAGCATCGTGATACAGCCAAAGTTGGATTTTTACGATTTCGGCCCTTATGTGACGGCCTTTAGCACGACTCGCCACGGGGGCTGCAGCATGGGCAGCTATGCAGCGTTTAACATCAACCGCTATTGCGGAGACGATGAAGCTCATATCTGCAAAAATCGTGAAAAGCTGTGTACATTGCTTGGAATCAGCGACGACCGCTTGCTAATGCCCCATCAAGTACATCAGACGAAGACGGTACGAGTAGATGAGGCCCTGTTGTCGCTTACTGAAGCACAAAGACGCGAGGCACTGGAGGGCTATGACGCATTGATGACCGACCTGTGCGGCGTATGCATTGGCGTTTCTACTGCCGACTGTATCCCTGTCCTGTTCTACGACGAGGCTCATCATGCCGTCTGTGCCGTCCATGCTGGCTGGCGCGGTACCGTTGCCCGCATTGTGGAGAAAGCCATTGCAGAGATGAAAGCTGCCTACGGCACCTGCCCTGAGTACCTCAAGGCACAGATTGGACCAGGCATCCATCTCGACAGCTTCGAGGTGGGCGATGAAGTCTATGAGGCCTTTGCCAACGAGGGGTTCGATATGGCAACCATCAGCGCCAAGAAAGAAAAGTGGCATATCGACTTGCCGGAGTGTAATCGCCAACAACTGTTGGATTCAGGCCTGCAGCCTCAGAACATCAAAGTATCGCCCGTCTGTACCTATCAGCAATCTGCCGACTATTTCTCTGCCCGTCGCCTTGGCATCCATTCTGGCAGAATATTCACAGGCATCATGCTGAAGAATGTGTAGACAATGTACTCTGTATGCCGCAGAAAAAGGGAAGTGTTTGTCTATTACCCGGTGGTATAAATGCGGATAATCATCTTACTTTTTCTCATCAGGCTGCTGGCCGTCATGAGCCTTCCAGGCACATTCGGTAATCCTCATGTCCGAAAAGACTGCCGTGAAGGACGACTCCTCAGGTGAGCAGGCATAGATGCCGAAGCTGATTTCGTCGGCACCGGCGTACATGTGGCAGATGCGCATCTGGCTGAAGTCCACGCCATTGGCAGAGCACTCGATGCAATAGTCGTCCTCACGACGAGAGAAGCGATACCACATGGTTTTCACGTCGGCGGGAATAGCCGTCGTGGCCCAGTCGGAATATCCCTTGTTGGTGGCTACGCTGCCGAGGTGCTGGAACTCGTCGTTCTCGTATTCCACAGAGCCCTTCAGCCAGTTTTCGCTATCGAGATACATCACGATGCCGCACCGGTCGAAGCGTTGGTGACTCTGCGTGAAATCAGTCTTCACTACAAAACTGAAAAACTTTTCACGCGTCTTCATCTGCAACACGGGCGCATTGTCGTTCTGAAAATGGTAGTACGTGCGCTGCCAGAGGTCGGTGTGCGGCGCGGTGGTGATGAGGATGGTGTCACCCTTCACCTCGAATCCACCCGGTTCCCTTGTCCATTTGAGGCTGTTCAGATGAACACGGCCACCATCTGCAAGTGCCACTTTTACGTCGTCTACAAAGTCCATATTTGTTTCATTTTTGTTTTGCTGTCCACAAGCTGCAAGGCCCAGCGTAAGGGCTGCAAAATACAATAACTTCTTCATTTCGTTGTTGTTAAAAAATTAGTATTCTAGGAATTTTAGCTTATTGAGTCCACTTGAAAAAGTCCACAAACTCAACGAATGACGGCGCAGCCACTCCCCGCCCCTCAAGGGGAGGGGTAGGGGTGGGGTCTGTAATTTGTTGTCAGCGAAGAAGATACTGACCCCACCCCTAACCCCTCCCCTACAAGGGAGGGGAGGGGCTGCGCATTGTTTTTTATATGATTTCTTCATTGTTTTGACTTTTTAAAGTAGACTCCTTATTTAAGTTCCGCAAGCTCAGAAAAGGCGGCCTGAAAGGCCAAAAAGCTCCCAGCCCAGGGCATCGCCCTGGGTAAATTCGGTGCGTAGCCTACGCCCTGAAAGGGCAAAAGCAATAATGCGGCAGGTGGGCTTTTGCCCTTTCAGGGCGAAAATACCCACATCCGTGTACCTAGGGCGATGCCCTGGGCTATGTGCTCGCTGGCCTTTCAGGCCGTTTCTACGCAGGGTTCTCATAGCTTTCGGAAGTTGAATTAGCTCATTTTATCCTGACAATGTTCAGCGAGTAAGGCGGCACATCCAGCAGAACGCTGCCATTCTCGGGCGAGAGCAATTGCTCCACGGGATGAATGTTGGTAGGCGCATTGAGCGTGTTCTCTTCCATGCCGTCGTTGGCCGTCAGACGAACCACACGGGCACACGTCGGATTGAAGTTCTTCAGCCTGAGTTGGGCGGTGGTGGCAACGTCGCTTGTATTGGCGACTTTCACGATCAGTTCTCCGTTAGCATCGTCGATAGTGGCAGACGAGAAAATGCCCTTCGTGTCGTCGCGCTTCAGCACCGTGTCGAAGACCTGCTCGTCGTCGAGCCATGCCTTCACGCTGTCGCCAGCCACCTGCAGGGTGACATCGTACCAGCGCCCAGCTTCCACACGTCCCCGCTTGCTGGCGGCCAGCAGCTTGCCGCCATTGCTGATCTGCTCGATGGCATGTTGTGAGTTCGTCCATCCGCCGAAGTTCAACCAGCAGTAGTTCTTCTCATCAACATAGTTGAAGATGATGAGGAAACCCTCGGCTCCTTCGTCCTTGCGGGCGCGGAACTTACAGGTGTAGTGGTCGCTGTTGATGATGTTCTTCTCGATGCAGAGTGTGGCCTCCTTGTGGCCAGTCTGCCGCACGGTGTTGCCGTCCTTCTGCCAGTCGCCGTAAACGTAATTCAACTCCTTGTCGGTCTCGAACGTGGCGCGTGTATTCCATGTGCCGAAGCCCACACGGCTCTGCTTCGGCGTCAGCTGTTTATGAGCCTTGCCCTGGTAGGGGTCGTCCTGCACCACCTTCACCACCTGTGTGCCCAGATGCTGTGGCATGAGCTGCTGCACATAGTAGCTGGGGGTGCCCATGACGCGGCTGCTGCTGAAACGTATCATATCGGGGCGCCAGCGGGCATCGTTCTCGTTGACGAAGATGGGAGCATACGAGGCCAGCTCCACCACGTCGGAGTTGTTCTCCATTCCCATCATATAGACGGCCTCGCCCAGAGCGGCGTTCATGTTACCCAGATTGCCGAAGCCATTGGTCACGGCATATTCGCCCACATAGACCTTAGGCCCACGTCGGTCGTAGCTGTCATACTTGTGGAAGCACGATGCAAACCAGTCGGGTGAGCGGTAGTAGTGCTCGTCTAACAGGTCGACGGGCAGTTTGCTGTTCCACTTTGGATTGTCATCGCCCCATGCCACCACGTTGCCGATGATTTTCATCTCAGGATACTTGGCCCGGATAGCTTTGTAGAACTGGTCGTAGCGCTCGTAGTAGTGGTCGCTCTGCTGACGAGGGTCGGGCTGGTTGTTCTCGTTGCCCACTTCTAAGTACTCAATCCCGAAGGGCTCAGGGTGTCCGTTCTTGGCGCGCAGGGCACCATATTTTGAGGTGACGGGGCCATTGGCATACTCCAAAGCATTCATGCACTCGTCAATCCACGGCTGGATGCTGTCGAAAGGCGTCATGCCGCCGTGCCATATTCCTACATTCACTACATAGAGCGGCTTGGCACCCAAGTCTTCAGCCAGCTGCAGGTATTCATGGAAGCCCAGTCCGTCGGTAGTGCGATAGCCCCAATTCACATTCCAGTGGCCCTCACGTTCCTCTATCGGACCGATGGTGCGCTCCCAGCGGAAGGCGTTGTCAGGACTCTCCTGTCCCTCCACGAAACAGCCTCCAGGGAAACGCATGAACTTCGGGTGCATCTGCCAAAGCATGTTGGCCAGGTCGGGCCGCATGCCGTTCTCGCGGTTCTTAAACGTGGGTGGAAAGAGGCTCACCATGTCTATCTGCACCTTTCCTACGCCATCGAATACCAATGCAAACTGCGCCTGGGCATCGTTGTCGTTGGCGGTAAGGGTGGCTTCATACTTTGTCCAGCCCTTTACCTTTACAGCAGAGAATGCGTCGACCACCGTCTCGGCGTAGAGCTGAGCGCCGTCCTGCGAGCAGAGCGTGGCCTTCACGGTGCCTTGGTATTTCAGGGTCTTTGCCCAGAACGACAGACGATAGCTGCGCCCTTGCACGGCATTGATGCCCCAATAGCCCTCGTTCACCAGACAGACGGGCATCGCAGCCGAAGCCTTGATGTCGAGCTCCAGCGCATTGTGCTGCGCACTGTTCAGCAGCGGCGTCTTTTTCGTAGGTTGTATGAGCCTTGCCGTGAGTTGCGACGGAGCGGCTGCGTAGGTTGACCAACCCTGCATATCGGCGGGAGCACCATAGCGCGGCCCGTCCTCAAACGAACGGTTGCGTATCAGCTCTGCATAGATGCCGCCGTCGGCAGCGTGGTTGATGTCTTCATAGAAGATGCCATAGAGCATAGGGCTCACCTTCGGTCCCCGCTGCTGGGCGTCGATGTCGATAGTCACTTGGGCCTGCACTGCTACTGCAAAGAGCGCACAGCCGGCCATGAAAAGCCTGTTTTTGTAAGTCATGTTTTTCTATATTTTGCTTGATTTCTTCCGATTTTGCAAAAGTATTAAAAAACATCCAATAATTGAAGGAAAATGACAAAAATCTGCGAATACACCTAGTATGATTCCCTCCATGTTCAAATGTATCCACCTGTCACCAAAAATGGCCTGCTCTCGTTATGAGAACAGACCATAAATCGCCTACATCACTGCCTTATATTTATTCCCCACAAAAATTAGTACGAACAAAAGGGCTGATCTGTAATATATATAATATAATGTGTATCCTCCACCTTAGAAGCGGTGGAAATGAGAGAAAAGCCCCACCCCTGTTCCTTCCTTTGAAAGGGAGAGAGTTAAGGGGTGGGACCTTTGAGAATTAGTCAGCCATTTGCTTTCAGCGAGTTGGCCTACATTCGGCAGAGTTCAAGCAAGCTTGGCTCTGCTCTCATTAATCGGCCAGCTTGGCCTTGATGAACTCGCGGTTCAGGCGGGCGATGTTGGCGATGGTCTCGTTCTTCGGGCAGACGGCCTCGCAGGCACGGGTGTTGGTGCAGTTGCCGAAACCTGCCTCTTCCATTGCCATGACCATGGCCTTGGCACGACGGGCAGCCTCCACACGGCCCTGGGGAAGGAGGGCGAGCTGAGACACCTTCGAAGAGACGAAGAGCATGGCCGAGCCGTTCTTACATGCGGCGACGCAAGCGCCACAGCCGATGCACGATGCGCAGTCCATTGCCTCGTCGGCATCCTCCTTGGGGATGAGGATGGCGTTGGCATCCTGGGCCTGACCGGTACGGATGGTGGTGTAGCCACCGGCCTGGATGATCTTGTCGAAGGCACTACGGTCAACCATACAGTCCTTGATCACGGGGAAGGCAGCTGAGCGCCAAGGCTCGACGGTGATGACATCGCCATCGTTGAAGCGACGCATGTAGAGCTGGCAGGTGGTAGCACCGCGCTCGGTCTTGCCATGAGGCGTGCCGTTGATATAGAGCGAGCACATGCCGCAGATACCCTCGCGGCAGTCGTGGTCGAACACGAAGGGCTCCTTGCCCTCGTTGATGAGACATTCGTTAAGGATGTCCAGCATCTCGAGGAATGAAGTGTCATCAGGGATGTCCTTCATCTCGTATGAGTCGAAATGTCCCTGGTCCTTGGGGCCATTCTGGCGCCAGAACTTTATTGTGAAAGAAATATTCTTTGCCATAATTTTGTAAGGTTTTAAGGTTTTTAGGTTTCAGGTTTTGAGGTGAAGTTACCATCTGGATTCTGAGAACGCTTATATATTAATGAGGAAAGCATTTTGTTGACTTGCTCATTAAGCTGCATAAGCATGCCTGCGTCCTCTTCTGACAGATAGGCAAATTCGCGTGACAATAGAAGTTGGGTTTCAAGCTCGTTGGAAGATCCCAAGGAGGTGTAAAGGAAATGCACCAAGTCCTTGTTAGTCCCTCGCCCGTATCCCTCAGCAATATTGGAAGGTATTGAAACCACACAGCGACGCATCTGGCTTACAAGACCATAAGTCTCGCTCTTTGGGTAGTTGGCAGTGACTGTATAAATGTCCTTCGCCAGCACCATCGCCTTTTGCCACACTGTCAAGTTCTGATACGGTCCCATATCGCTCCAAGTCAATTATCACCTTATAACCTCATAACCCTATAACCTTATAACCTGATAATTAATTCTTATAATTTCTCGTTTGCACCTTGATAGCCTCGTATTCCAACGGCTCCTTGATGAGCTCAGGCTCGTTACCCTTGCCTTTATACTCCCAGCAGCCTACGTAGAAGAAGTTCTCGTCGTCGCGCTTGGCCTCGCCTTCCTCGGTCTGATACTCCTCGCGGAAGTGACCGCCGCAGGACTCGTTACGAGAGAGGGCGTCGAAGGCAACCAGCTGACCCATGGTGAAGAAGTCGCGCAGGTGGATGGCCTTGTCGAGCTCGATGTTCAGGCCTTCCTTCGTTCCAGGAACGAACAGGTTGGTGTCGAACTCCTTCTCCAGCTCATGCATCTTCTTCAGGCCGGTCTTCAGGCCCTCAGCGGTGCGACCCATACCGACATACTCCCACATGATGTGGCCGAGCTCCTTGTGGATGGAGTCAACGGAGCGTTTGCCCTGAATCTTCAGCAGACGATCCATCTCGGCGTCGACAGCCTTCTCAGCAGCTGCGAACTCGGGCAGGTCGGTAGAAACCTTCGGCCACACAGCCTGGTCGGCCAGATAGTTCTGGATGGTGTAAGGCAGCACGAAGTAACCGTCGGCCAGACCCTGCATCAGCGCAGAAGCACCCAGACGGTTGGCACCATGGTCAGAGAAGTTGCACTCGCCGATAGCGAACAGGCCGGGGATAGAGGTCTGTAGCTCGTAGTCAACCCAGATACCACCCATTGTGTAGTGGATGGCGGGATAGATCATCATGGGCTTGTAGTACTTCACGCCGTTGATTTCATTGGCCACATCGCCAGGGAACACGTCGGTAATCTCCTCGTACATCTCGAAGAGGTTGCCGTAGCGCTGCATGATGAC
>JAILAA010000087.1 GCA_024681875.1 Prevotella sp. | reverse complement strand
TACTATATTGTGTATATCCGTCCACAAACAATTTAGATATATTTTATGGCAAAAGGTCGCATTATCTTTGCGTAATCACGAAAAAGTAGTAATTTTGCAAACAAATTGAGCATCTGTACATACTAACTTAATAATTCTTTGACAATGCCAACCTCTAATGACCCGCTACTACAATCCATTAAGCAAACCGACATCCTGATTGTACGTGAGATGCCACGCTTCTTTGGCTACAACAAAGATTTCGTCTTCCCGCACATCGTCCTGACCCTCATTCTGAGCGGCACCGAACGAGCAATGTACGATATGCGGACCATCATCCATCACAAAAACGATCTGACTATTATTCTTCCAGGCCATATCATGCACCCGATGGATTGTTCCGACGACTTCACCTATGCCCTGCTGTTCATATCGCCGAAGATGCTCGATGACCTCCGTTTCTACACCTTCAGCCACGACTTCGAGAAATTCAACAGCGCCCCCTATTGTTCACTGACTGACGAACAAGCCTCACACCTGCTCGCCATCGTCGACCAGCTCGCCATCATTGCCAACCACACCGATGAGGAACTACCCCACCGCTATCAAACCCTGTTGGCGCAACTCGCCGTGGGCTATGAGTTTCTCAATTACTACCGCAGCGATCAAGACCGGCAATGGGCAGAGAACCGCTATGCGGACATCTTCAACCGCTTCTGCGACCTCGTAGTAAAACACTACCGGGAGTCGCGGGAGGTCAAGTTCTACGCCGATTTGCTGAACCTCACACCCAAGCATCTCAGCAAAGTCATCCGAACGGTCACTAACGGCCTTTCACCAGTTGATTGGATAGAGCAATATGTGACGACACAGGCCAAGCGACTCATTGAGGCACACGCCACACGGACACTTCAGGAAACAGCCTATATGCTTGGCTTCACCGAACCCACATCCTTCTACCGTTATTTCAAGCGCGTCACCGGCATAACAGCAAAACAATACCGCACTCTCACTGCTCCAATTCGTTGACTTTGTCTTCGTCCGTCACGACTCGGCCATCTTCGAGCAAGCTCCGATGGCGCTCACTGGTTCATTTGGTAGCCAGAAGATTTAGAAGAGAGAAATGGTTGAGGTCAAAAATAAGCTGCTTACGACCATTAGGCTCATTTATATTTGCTTTTTACTATTTCGTATGACTTGCGTACTAATTTTATGAGATAATCATCTGGTAAGTCCAAGTTGGGCTGAATGCTTATCCAATATCGCTTGTCACCGTTATATGGTTTATCAATGGCTTGGTATTGATCCATTAATTCTGATATGTCTGAAGGACAGCACTTGATAGTGATGTTTGAGAAGTCCTCTACTTTGAAATAGCAGAAGATGTGCCCATGAATATAGAATACTAGAATGGTAAACCTTTCTCTTGACATTTTCTCAAATGGTGTTGCCTCAGTCACATCGGGCAAGGAAAGGCAATAATCACGAAACTCTTCTATGTTCATCGGTAGAGACAATAAACAATTACTGCAAGTTGAATGATAAAGATAGCTGGTACGGCCAATCCAAGTAATGCTGTCTCTCTTATGCGCCATTTAGACTTTTTGGCTTTCCATTTGTCGATGCCGTACATGAAGAAAGTGACCACGTTGATGACAGCGAGGTATATTAGGACGATATGTAGTAGTGACCAGTCTTTCATCCGTTCATCTTTGTCATGTGATAGCCCATCCTGTTCAACTGCATAGCGGCTCCAAACAAATAGAGTTGATGCAGACAGGAAACGTAAGCATTGAAAGCCTCTTTTGTTCCTGGTTCTATGTTCTGGTGACGCAGGATGTTATAGATACGGGAAGAACATTCACCTGTCAGTTTCTCCAATGCAGTATAATCAACGCCTTTGAGCAGCAAGACATTTTCACGGATATACTCATCCATGCTGTCATATCCTCGCTTGTCTCTCATGTAGGCATACAGATTATCTATCTTTGAATAGATTTGACTTTCGGTCGAGTTCTGTCGCGACTCGACAGAGTCCAAGCGAGCTTGACTCTGCTCTCGCTGCTCCAGAACTTCCCATTCAGCATCCCAGTATTTAGCAACAGCCATGCCAATATACATCATCCAACCGAGTGAAGCAGTTGGATAGTCATTGAACTCCTTGATGCCGTCGGGAATGTAGGCTTTGGCTATCTCTTCCCATTTCTCTTCGACATCAGGACATTCCGGCAACTGTTCATCTACCTCCTTCATCGAAAGAAGGAACTGGTATAAGTCCTCGTGTAACTTATCTTCAAATTGCTCCATCATAATAAGACATCTAATCGTTCAACTCTATATTATGTTTTATTTCTAGCCTGTTTTCGCAAAATACTGTTTGCAAATATACGGATTTTGCGGAAAAATAACTATATTTGCACCATAGTTTTAGGAATGTTTATGAAAATCCGCCATTTAATCAAGGCAATTCTGGCATCTGCAGCCAGCCAATACAGCACTTATCGAATGGGGACAGGCGCATTTCAAGAAAGTGGTAACAGATTAGAAACTTAGCAATTGAATCTGTTTTAAGGTATAACGATGAAGGTCATCCATGTAGACATGGACCAGTTCTTTGCCGCTGTTGAACAGCGTGACAATCTGGAACTGAAGGGTAAGCCGATAGCGGTTGGACACGACGCTGAACGTGGCGTGGTATCGACGGCCAGCTACGAGGCTCGACGTTTCGGTGTGCATTCGGCTCAGTCCATTCAGGTGGCCAAACGTCTTTGTCCGCAACTGATTATCGTGGAGCCACACTTTCAGCGGTATAAGGAGGTGTCGTCTCAGTTACACGAGATTTTCCATGACTATACAGACCAGATTGAACCCATCTCACTCGATGAAGCCTTTCTTGATGTAACAGAGAACAAAAAAGGTATCGAACTGGGTGTTGACATCGCCCGCGAGATTAAGCAGCGCATTCGTGAGGCTACAGGATTGACGGCATCGGCTGGGGTGAGTTACTGCAAATTCCTGGCGAAGATTGCCTCCGACTGGCGAAAGCCGGATGGCCTGACGGTGATTCATCCTGACAGGGCGTTGGACTTCATCGCTCAGCTGAAAGTAGAGAAAATCTGGGGTGTCGGTCAGAAAACGGCTGAGAAGATGCATCGAATGGGTGTCTTTACGGGACTGGATTTGAGGAATATGTCGCTCACTCGGCTTACACAGGAGTTTGGCAAGATGGGCAAGGTATTCTATGACTTCTCGCGAGGGATAGACAACAGACCAGTTATTTCCGAGTGGGAGCGTAAGTCCGTCAGCTGCGAACAGACGTTTGAATCGGACATCAGCGAGAATGCTGCCGTCACCATCCACCTGTATCACACGGTACTGGAGCTGGTCAGGCGCATCGAGAAGAACGACTTCGAGGGGCGCACATTGACTTTAAAAGTTAAGTTTGCGCATAAGCGAGAGCAGACGGAAGCTGGCTTCCAGTATGCCGAGCATGAGCAAACTCGGCAGAATGCCAAGTTTTTAGATTTCCAGCAGATTACCCGTAGCATCACCGTTGACCACATCTTGCGAACAAAGGACGAGATTCTGCCTCTGGCGAAGTCGCTGATGAAGAGTGTGGATTTTCACTCCCATCCTATTCGCTTGCTGGGCTTAGGTGTGTTAAATCCCGGAAGCCACCCGCCAAACGGGGGCCAGGCTTCTCGCCAAGGGGCATGGGTCGAACTTGAACTGGAGTTCTTGGACTAGCCAAGCGGCCGCTCGACCTTGGGTCGCTTGCTACCGCAGGGACGCAAGAAAGCCGAGCGCAAGTGAGCTTTGCAGCCAGTTTCCAATACCTTTTATTGTATATATTTCACCTTTGATGCATCGCGATGTTTGGCTTCGGGTTGCTCGTCAGGATAGCCAATGGCAAGGATGTAGTTCAGCTTGTAGCCTTCGGGGATGTCGAGGCGGTCGATGAAGAACTTCCCATCGGCATCCGAGTTCAGCCAACGTACAGGACCGCCGAGGCAGACTGTGCCAAGACCCATGGCCTGTGCTGCCAGCATCATATTTTCACCCAACAGACCGGCATCGAGGTCTCCACCATTGACGGGTGTGCAGACGCAGATGAGGTTGGGAGCATTGTAGAGGCCTCTGCACACTTTGTTTACGTCGGCAATCAGCTGTTGGTCTTCCACCACGCGTACAATCCACGGCTGGCGGTTCATGCCACTGGGCGCATTGATGCCAGCACGAGCAATGATTTCCAATTTCTCATGTTCAACAGGCTTTTCGAGGTATTTGCGGACACTACGTCGAGCCATAATGGTGCTCAGCACGGGATTGACTTCCATGCAGATGTCGGCCTCGATATCGCTTATCTTCTCCGTCGGTTCATAGCGTTTCACGACACGACCATCACGAGCGACAAGGAACTTGGTGAAGTTCCACTTGATGTCAGCCTTCTTGTCGTAGTCAGCATCCTGCTTGCGGAGCATTCCGTCCATCATTTTACCTTTTTGGTCGTTGGTGTCAAAGCCTGAGAAATCTTTCTGTGCTTTCAGATAGGCGTATAGCGGGTGCTCATTGGCCCCGTTCACCTCGATCTTGTCGAACTGAGGGAACTGGATGTCGAAATTGGCGGTGCAGAACTGGTGAATCTCCTGAATAGTACCGGGGGCTTGCTCGCCAAACTGGTTGCAGGGGAAGTCGAGAATCTCGAGTCCCTGGCTGCGGTACTTCTCATAGAGTGCCTCCAGCTCCTTGTACTGAGGTGTGAAACCACAACGGGTAGCGGTGTTCACTATCAGCAGTACCTTTCCTTTGTACTCTGAAAGCGAAACGTCTTTGCCTGTGTCGTCCTTTACTTTGATGTCATAAATACTTTGTGCTGATGCGCTCAGCGCACTTGTAATTGCCATCAGGCAGATAGTTATTAATCTCTTCATGTCAGTTGTTATTTTGTTATCTCAAAGTTCTCCAAGGACGCCATCACGAGAGACAAGGTGAAATCATTTTCTCTATTTCTTCGCGATGCTCAAAAAGGGTGCAGCCGCCTGTGTGCTCCCATCCGAGGGCGCGCGCAGAACGAATCTTTCGGAAGAGTGGCGATTGCAGGGCTTGCCGGACGCCCATCTCGGCTACATTGCTATCACTGAAAGGAGAGAACGGACATGGCTCTGCGCTACCATCCGGTCCGATATGGAAAAAGCCGCGACCTGAGGCTAGACAGCCTCCAAGGGCTTTCTCATCGCCTGGGAATGATAGGAAAATAATGTCTTCATATTCTTCGCGACGGGTTTCGAGTACCTGCTCCATCTCAGCCACATGTTCATCGCTGAATGCCAGATGCTCGGTTCCTTTCTCCGTAGGTACATATTCTATATAGAATACAATCTTGCAGCCGTATGAGCGTAGTTGGTCGATAAACTCAGACGAGGTTGTCATCTGATAGTTCTCAGTGGTTACTGTGATGCTCGTGCCGAAGAACAGGTCTTCCTGTTTCAGCTGTTCCATCGACTGCATGGCACGTTTAAACACCCCCTGTCCACGGCGTTCGTCGGTACCCATAGCTGTTCCCTCAATGCTGATGATGGGAACCATATTTAGGTGCTTGCGAAGGAATCTAATATATGATGGGCCTATGAGAGTACCATTGGTGAAAATGGGGAAGATCATATCCTTTACCTCAGCCACAGCCTCCAGAATATCCTTACGCATCATGGGTTCACCACCTGCCAAGAGCGAGAAGTTGATGCCCATATCGGCAGCCTCGGAAAAGATTTGCTGCCACTGCTGGGGCGTCATCGTAGCCCTACGTTCGGTTTCCTTGTCGTTGGCTATACCATTACTGCGGGCATAACAGCCTTTGCAATGCAGATTGCAGGTTGTTGATATACTGCTAATGAGGAAAGGGGGGACATCTATGCCCTCCTTTTCCTGTACTTTCTTGCGTCGATTCTCCGATTTGGCAAACAACTGTTGCATGCGAAATGCAAACTTTGCCTCGCGCGGATTCGACAATACGTTCTTATAGGCCATCGCCATGATGCGGCTGATGCTGCCGTTCATGTAAGTCGCTAAGTCTACTTTTGTTTGTTCCATTCTAATTATTTGTGTTTACCCTTTTTCCCTTCACCCAATTCTTCAATCGGTTATATCCTTCGACTCCAAGAATGGTAAGTCCTCCGTATTGGCATGTCTTCGCCATTCCGAAAAGAACTGTCCAAAGGGTGCCCTTTACTGCCGTACTGATAGGGAGCAGCATCTGGGCAAATGACAGGATATAGAAGGGGATGCAACACAACAGGACGATGACGCCTGTCTTGAACGAAAGGGATTGCAGCCACTTTTTTATTTTCTTCATGCCCACTCGAAGTTCTCTTTGCCTGCGCCTACCTCGAAATGGTACTTGGCAATGCCCAGATCCAACTGAGCATAGCCTATCATTGAGAATCCTTTCTTGGCAATCACCTGGGGGCGACCATTGGCTTTGCCTTCGTCCGTCGCGACTCGGCCATCTTTGAGCGAGCTTGGATGGCTCTCGCTGCTCCGTCCGTTCTTTCTACCGACCAATTCAAAGGAGAATTTCTGCTGATTTACAGCTGTTGGTGCCAGCAGGGCTGCTTCTACGCCCTTCTTGAACCACGATGGAGTCACGTCGCTGGCATTGCTCACTTTCTCAACGGTCTTGACTTTATGACCTGCTCCCTGCGTCTCACCATAGCCGAGTGCAATATAGCAGGCAATCTTCTCTCCTTCTTCGAGTACGTAGGTTCCTGGCACCTTTGAGTAGCTGAGTCCTACCCAACAGGTATTCAATCCCAACGTCTGGGCCAACAGCACCAGTTGCTCGCCGTAGTAGCCGACACGTTCATCCAGGTCATCAGCCTTTTTGCCGGCCATAACGAGATAATTGCTGACACCACGGAACTTGCCATATTTGGCCAGTGTCCCTTGGAATGCCTTCGGCTCGTTCAGAATCAGCTGTATGTGCAGGTTGCCCTCCTTGTTGAGTTCTGTAATTTTCTCAGTCAGCACTTTGATGACTTCCTCTGTCAACGGCTGGTCTTTATAAGCCCTCACACTATGACGGGCTTCGATAGCTTCTAATAATGTCATCGTTTCTTTTATTTTTTTAATGTGTTAATAATCGAGTCTAATTCTTGTGCGAGATTCTGATAGTCCTCCAACTTTAGCGGACAGGCAGAGAGTTGTTCACCCATACCGGCAGGAATCTTCGCATAAGCAGATTCCTCCATTTCCTTACCTTTTTTTGTCAGACTGACAATTTGTTGGCGTTTGTCCTGCTCACCCTTCTTACGCTTGACGATTCCCAGTTTCTCCATGCGCTGAAGCAATGGGGTGACGGTATTCGTCTCCAACAGCAGACGATGGGCAATATCGTTTACAGGCTGGTTATCTTTCTCCCAAAGTACCATCAGCACCAGATACTGCGGATAGGTGATACCCAGTTCCGTCAGCATCGGTGTGTAGGCCTGCGTAATCAGTCGTGTTGCCGTATAAAGGCGGAAACAAATCTGATTGTCGAGTTGTAATTCTGCGTGCATCTTGTTAATTTACAATTTATCAATTTACGATTTACTATTTATTTACAATTTTGACCATTTTCGATTTACACTTACGAGAAATAATCCAATAGGTAATTTGGAAAATAAATTGTAAATGGTAAATCGTCAACTCGTAAATTCAACAATGTCTTTCTCAAAGTCCTTTGGCTCAGTCGTAGGAGCATAACGTTTGATAGTCTCGCCGTCCTTTGAAATCAGAAATTTGGTGAAGTTCCATTTGATGTCGCTGTCTTTCTCAACGCTCTTGCTGATAGTCTTGAAGAGGGCTTTGGCTGCTTTGGCTTTCAGACCGTTATACTCCTCGGTGGGAGCCTGAGTCTTCAGATATTCGAAAATGGGCTCTGCAGCAGGGCCGTTTACGTCACCTTTCTTCATAATCTGGAAAGTCACGCCGTAGTTCAACTGGCAGAATTCCTCAATCTGTGCATCGTTGCCGGGATCCTGCTCCTTGAACTGGTTGCAGGGGAAGCCGATAATCACCAGTCCCTTGTCCTTGTACTTCTGGTTCATCTCCTCCAGTCCTGCGAACTGGGGTGTAAAACCACACTTGCTGGCTGTGTTCACAATCAGCAGCACCTTACCCTCGAACTGTGCGAAATCCAGTTCCTTACCTTTGCTCGTCTGAGCCTTGAATTCATAAATCTTTGCCATACTTTATTTTATTAATATTGAATCCCTGCATTATAGTCGCCCCTTATCAAGGGTCTTCAAATCTTTATATCGTTTGCGATGCAAAGGAACGGCTTTTATTTTATATCGCAAGCGATTTACCTAAAACTTTAAGCTTGTTTAACCATAAATCGTGTGCGACATAAGTGGATCTCACAAAAAAGGAGCAACACCCAGATGGATGCTGCCAGTTTCTTAAACTCCTTCAAATAATGGATGCGCAAGAGATATAAAGCTATAGTGACACAGGCTCATATCTCTATAGAGTCGCCCTCTTTGGTGATTTCCCAGAAAGAAATGTTTCTTTCATCTGTGAATTCCTTCATACGCCATGAGGATTCGAAGCTGCTGGCCACAAAATGCATGGGAACGAAGAGACCGACCTTAAAGCGTTCGATGAACTGACGGCCTCCGAGGGTATAACCGTTACCGATGCGCCCGTCTATGGGGAACATCACCACATCGAAGCTGTCGGTAATCTTGCAAATGTCCTTCAGCTCGCCCAAGTACTGCTTCTCGTGAGCTATCGGGTCAATGTCTTCGTCAAACTCCTCGCTATAGATGGTTTCTCCAGTCTTGGCTTCAGGTAGGAATTTCGCATACCAGTTATTCAAGTCACCAGCATGGAAGATTCGTTTACCCTCGGTCTCAACTATCCATGATACGCCGCTGTCTGTGCTGCCTAAAGCCCATACGGAGATAGTGCCGTCAGACCATGTGCCACCTTTGGCCATCCATACGTCAGCATCCTCCTTGTTGGCTCTCCGATGCTTGTAGATGTCCTTGGAGAGAATGTAGGTGATATCTTCCCGCTGCTTTTTCCACTCGAAAATGGCACTGTTGAAGTGGTCTTCGTGGAAGTGGCTGGAGAAGACATAGACGGATTTATTCTTCTTTAAGAACGGTGTCACGACTCCATTCAAATCCAGCCAGTAGTCGAGTATTAGGATGGACTTCTCCGTTTCCAGCACAAAACCGCTATGGAAGATGTAGGTCAGGGTCATGTCGTTATCGATTCAGATATTTCCAAAGCCCGATGGAATCGTCATGGTGACGCAATTTTTCGACGATTTCCACAAGCTGCTTTTGGACGGCTTTCTGGGTTGTTCCCATCTGTTCTGCGAGATCCTTGACTGAAAGCTGCTTACAGCCCATTCCAAGAGTCTGGTGGAGCAGAAGGTTTTCATCGGCTGTGAGTGCATGATTCAGCAGATTGTTAATCTTCTCTGACAGCTCGAACCTTGGCGCTCCTGCCAAGTCAAATGGGTCGTGAGTATCGGCAATCCCATCCAGACTGCCGTAGTTCTCCCACTTGTCCTGCATCTGCATCAGCAGATTCTCTTCGTCGTGCAACTCTGTAACGTTCATATTCAATACCATTTATACCCGTGCTCTTTGCAATAGTCGATGGCTGGCTGGTAGCCTTGGAACGTGGACTTGTGAATCCACTTCAAGCCCATGCGCTCATCCTGTGGTACACCTGTGCCAGTCATCAGAAACCAGCCGGTAGCAAACTGTGCCTGGGCATCTCCGCCATTGGCGGCCAGTTCATACCAGAAGACACACTCTTCGAGGTCCTTCTCTATGCCGTCACCATTCCAATAGGCAGCTCCGCAGTTTTTCTGTGAGAGAACATGTCCCTGGAAAGCAGCCTCGCGATACCAGAGGAAAGCTTTGTGATGATCCATCTCCACACCATTGCCAAGGTAATAGGCATTGGCCACATTCACCTGCGACTGCATATCACCCTTGTCTGCGGCTTTCAAATACCACTCAAAGGCTTTCTCTGCACTTTGCTCCACGCCTTTTCCGTGATAGTAGCACTCGCCAACGTTGAAGCAGCCATAGACATCATCCAGTTCCGCAGCCTTCATATACCACTCAAACGCCAGTTCAAGGCTGACCTTTACGCCAGTGCCACGCTCATAGCAGACACCCAGGTTGTTCATTGCCTTGATATCGCCCGCATAAGCCTTTTCGCGGTAATCGTCTGCTTTGTTTCGCTCTTTTGGCATAAGTACATTTCGTTTTTTTTGCAAAGGTACGAAGATTATATCATATTGTGTGTACTTGGAGAGATCTTTTAGAATCATTTATGAGATGGATACCTATTTATGATTAATCTGCTTTGAAAGTTGTTTTGAGGACGTGACAAAGAAATGCCCAACTTTTGAGTATTGCACAGTTCATGGAATCACCGTACCTTTGCCGTCGAAAACAGCGAAGATGCTTTCGCTCGGCAAAATGAGAGAGCGCGCTCTCTTTTGCTCTCGCTTAATCGCATCATTGCATCTGGAATTTTTAGCAATTTTAAAAAGATAGAAATGAATAAAACTATTGTAGTATTTGGTTCCTCTACTGGAACGTGTGAGGCTATCGCAGAGAAGATAGCTCAGAAACTTGGCTGCGAGGCCATTAACGTACAGGACTTAACAGATGAGGTTGTAGAAAGCAACCAGAACCTGATTCTCGGCACCTCGACATGGGGTGCTGGTGAGTTGCAGGATGACTGGTACGACGGTCTGCGAGTGCTGCAGGGTGCCAACCTTGCCGACAAGACCATCGCCCTCTTTGGCTGCGGCGACTGCGAGTCGTATAGTGACACCTTCGTGGGTGGTATCGGTGAACTGTATAACGGTATCAAGGAAAGCGGTGCCCGTTTTGTGGGTGCTGTCAGCACAGACGGCTACACATTCGATGACTCCGAGGCCGTGGTTGACGGCAAGTTCGTGGGACTGCCACTCGATGATGTGAACGAGGACGACAAGACCGATGCCCGCATTGATGCGTGGGTAGCTGAGATTTCTCCAAACCTCTAAAACTTCAGTATATGCAGCAGACGGTAAATCAACAGACGGCAGCTCAGCCAGAAGCCAGGGTGCTGATGAACCACATCTATGAATATAAGAAAGGTGTGCGCAGGATGATACTCTTCACCTGCAATCGCCGTTTCGAGGCATTTGCCACCAACCGGCTGGGCCGTCAGTCCATCGACTACGTGGTGCAGCCCGCAGGCAAGGAGAATGTCAATGTTTATTTCGGTCGCAAGGAGTGCCTCGATGCCATCCGTCTGTTTGTCACCCGTCCACTGAATGAGCTGACTCCCGAAGAGGATTTTATCCTTGGAGCCATGCTTGGCTACGACATCTGCGCCCAGTGTGAGCGTTACTGCGAACGTTGTAGGAGAAGAAAATCATAATGGATTTGTTAGTTAGGGGGGGCAGCCGTGAGGCAAGCACCCTATGCCGATGGTCTCATGTTTCTGGCCAATTGGTGGGGACTTTTACTTATTACTGCCGTCACGGCATTTATGGGTTATCTCGGCATCCGTTTGGTTGCCAGATGCATCAAAACGAAATGAATGATTAGTTGTTTTTTTATGGGACTATTGAAATCGCTTTTTACTAATTGTGCCCACCCGAAGGGACGGATGGGACGCGCTATGCTGAAGTTCATGAACCTGTGTCATGCACCGCTGACGAACTGGGGCTTGAACCTTGTTAATATTCAAGGCGGGTGGACGATGCTCGATATCGGTTGTGGTGGCGGAGCTACGCTGAAACGGCTACTCAAAAGAAGCCAAGGTGCCAAAGTCTATGGCATTGACATCTCTGACGAGAGCGTGGCCAAAGCCCGCAAAGTGAATAGGGCTCTGCTTGATAAGCAGGTCTTTATACAGCAAGGATCGGCTGCAAAACTGCCATACGAAGACGGAACGTTCGACCTTGTGACGGCTGTGGAAACCGTCTATTTTTGGCCAAACCTGCCCGAATGTCTGAAAGAGGTGCGCCGAGTTCTGAAGCCTGGTGGTCGGTTTGCTATCATGGTAGAAGTCGTCGATACGGATTCCATGTGGACAAACGTGGTGGAAGGAATGACGGCCTATCCTCCTGAGCAATTGAAGCAATTCCTCGATGATGCGGGGTTCATACAGACGGAAATACACCGCAAGAAACCCTCATACGCCACGATTCTTGGTGTGAAGCCATAACTATGCAACCTTGTTCTTCGACGAGCGAAGCGTCCCTTTGGGCCGAGCGGCGACTTACTTGTTTTACCTTTGCACCCAGAATCAAACAATAGAATATTAAAATGGCAGACAAGATTAAGAAATCGTACAAGTTCAGCAAGAGCTTTTATGACGATGCGATTACACAAGGTAAATGGTGGAGTAAGTTGTATTTCAAGTTGCTTTGGGGTGGAGTCGATGACAACGAGATAGCCCGCAGAGTACTCAGTTGGATTCCCGATGACTTCACGGGCAAGTTGCTGGATGTACCTGTTGGCACAGCTGTCTTCACCAAAGAAAAGTACCATTGTATGACTAAGGCTGACATCATCTGTCTGGACTATAGCCGCGACATGCTGGAACAGGCCGAGAGCCGTTTTCGTGGGTTAGGCATCACTAATATCAAAACGATGCAGGGCGATGTGGGCGCACTGCCTTTTGAGGATGGTACGTTCGACAAGGTGCTCTGCATGAACGGTCTCCATGTGTTTCCTGACAAGACCAAGGCATACGCAGAAATCTTCCGTACACTGAAGCCATGTGGTGAACTGCTGGCCTGTTTCTACATAGCAGGTGAGCAAAGGGTTGCCGACTGGCTCGCCCGTACTGTTATGACCCGCATGGGATGGTTCACGCCTCCCTTCGATACCGTCGAGACATTAAGGCAGCGTTTGGAGCCTTATTACGATATTATTGACTTCCATGTCGAGGGAGCTATGGTCTATTTCAGGGCAAGGAAAAGATAGAGTTGGCTCTTTGAGTACCACAGATGGTGCTGGATGGGTATTGGAGTGACTTCTATGCTTTGCTATTGTAATACCGTATAAGGCATGCTACACCAACAAAAGCAATCACGAACTCCAGGGCTACAATCAGGATATAATTCATATTCTAACAAGTTTATAGTTATTACTCTGGCTGCAAAGCTCGTGCAAGCCGAAAAATCGCGAGTAAGCGAGGGTTATGAAAACCCGTTTTCAAATTACCGAGCGTGAGCGATTTATCTAATGCAATCAAGTTCACTTGAATTCTTGCGTCCTTTCAGTAGCAAGCGCACCCTTCGGGATGCCGAGCAGCTGAGGCACAGCCGAGTTTCGCATTTCCAAATGCAAAGTTAGTGTTTATTCCGATGGAAATTTGTTCCTTGTTATTAGTTGTAGCGAACGTTACTATCGGAAAAACTAATGAATGATTTTTTCATCAGATTGATTGTTATATCAGAGAAAATTCGTAACTTTGCAAACGAATTTGCGAGAACGGGCTGCACCTCGGCCATTTAAGCGAGCTTAATGGCTCTCGGTTTGCACCGTCCTTGCCACCGTGATTCTGAAAAGAGTCACCCGTAAAGGTGCACTTAGCTGTGCTTAATTGGGAATGTGAGTGAGAATCTCCGACTGTCCCGCAGCAGTGAACTCCGTTATGGCTCCTAAGCATAAACGCCATTGAACTTCGTTCGATGACGTTCACGCTCTGCAAAGTTCGAATACATTCGACTTTGCTCTCGCAAAATCACGCCATTGCCCGTTTGGGTGAGAAGGCGCTTGGGAGTGGAGGAAAGTCTGAAGACCAGCCTTTGTCGGAAAGAATGCCGCTGTACCACGATGTATGGTGTCGGTTGGCGTAAGCAGATTTTCGTGGATAAAGGAATGACTCTCTCTTGTTGACTCATGGGTAGTCATACGTGTATTATTATATAAGTTTACAGGGGCAGCCTGTCGTGAGATAATTCTGCTCCTTTCAAATGGAGCTATAAGAAATTAGATATGAGGAAAGAATCAATTATTGTGGTCTATGGCAGCAATCAGGCCATAGCCGAAGAAATTGCAGACAAGCTGGGAGCAGAGACATTGAGCGTCGAACATCTGAGCCATCGGAACATTGAAAACAGCCGTAGCATGATTCTCGGCATCGACTTGCATCCCGACGGACAGCTGACGCCCTCCTGGCAGTATGCTCACCAGCTGCTGCAGCAGGAAGACCTCAGCGGGAAGGCTTTCGCAGAGTACGTCGCACTGGGCTCTAGGCAGGAGTACGCAGTAGCAGATGAATTCCAGAACATGCTGAAGCGGCACGGGGCACATGTGGTTAGTGACATACAGTACGTAGCCTCTCCGCAGTGGAACACCGACTACTGGATAGGAACGGTATCGCCAAGCCTGTAAGATCATGGAAATCCGACAACTGAAATATTTTCTGAAGCTCGCAGAGACGCTAAACTTCTCTGAGGCCTCACGTGAACTGTTTATCACGCAGAGCACACTCTCGCAGCAAATCCTAAATCTGGAGCGTGAACTTGACCAGCAGCTTTTTCTGCGCAACAGCCATGAGGTGGTGCTGACAGAAGCAGGACAGATGCTGGTACCGATGGCTCGTGACAGTCTTCATACCGTAGACAACTGTATGCAACAGATGCAGGACCTGAAACACATGCTCACAGGTCAGCTGAATATCGGCGTGACCTACTCATTCAACAACATCATGGCTGAGACGATGATAGACTTCATGAAAAAGTACCCCAAGGTGAAGCTGAACGTCAGCTACTCGTCGATGGCTGAACTCATCGATAAGCTACAGCGCCATGAACTCGACTTCGTTTTGGCATTCAAACCCTCGGAGCGGAACTCCCAAATTGAGAGTCAGGTGCTGTTCAACAATCGGCTGGCAGCCATTGTTAATGACCGCCACACATTGGCCAATGAGAAAAGCATCACCCTCGAACAACTGGAACGTTACTGTCTGGCTATGCCCGCAAAAGGCCTGCAGGCCCGCAACGCCTTCGACAAGGTGACAGGCCATACAGACCATCATTATAAGATTAAAGTAGAAATAAACACCATCGGTTTGCTCTTCAAATTGGTATCACAGACCAAGTACGTCACCGTCCTCTCAGAATCGACGGTCATTGATGAACCGAACCTTCGCGCCATTCCCATTGATGTGCCCGGCAACGATATGGAGGGCTGTATTCATACTCTAAGGAACGGCTATCTGAAGTCTTCTGCCCGTGAGTTTATCCACCTGCTCGGACAAAGCGCCACAATACTCAAGAATTCAACGCTGAAAGGGATGTAAATAGAGTGCTATAGCAATAGTTGCTGACTCCTTCAAAAGCCATCTCTGCCGGTGTTCTGAAATTCCAGACATTGGTAGACTATTTCGGATCCTACGCGTTAGTGGAGATTACGCTATTGCTATTGGTCATCCTGCCCACAATGGTTGTATACAGATTAACAAAAGAACGTAAAACGATGAGTAAGAGAGATTATATTAAGGCAAACAAGGAATGGCTTGAAGCCAAGTCGAAGGAGGAAGGGGTTAAGGCTGGATCATCGCCATGCAACAGATGCATATTGGTGACAAGTGGGAGCTTTACATCCCTGCAGAGATGGGCTATGGCAAATTCTCCCAGCCGGGCATTCCTGGTGGCTCAACACTTATCTTTGAAATAGAATTGTTAGGTGTTGCATGACACTACCGAAGTACAGACTACGACTGAGCCCTGAACTCCTGTGGCGTCAGGCCGGTCTGTTTCTTGAACAGGCGGGAGAAATACTGGGGGTACTCGAAGCCGAGGGCGTAGGCTATCTGGCTGACGTTGTCGGTGGTCGAAATGAGACGGTGACGGGCCTGGGCGATAATCTGCTGTTGGATGAGTTGCTGCGGACTGTTGCCCGTCTGGGCTTTTACAAGGTCGCCAAAGTAGTTGGCTGAGAGGTTCAGTGCATCGGCGAAATAGCGCACGGTGGGCACTCCCTGACGGGCAGCAAGGCCACGGGCGAAATAGTCGTCGAGCAGGGTAGTGAAGCGTTGCATCAGCTGGCTGTCGACGGGCTCGCGGGTGATGAACTGGCGGTCGTAGAAGCGCACGCAGTAGTTTAGTATCAGCGAGACGTTCTGAGCCATCAGCAGGCGGGTATGGCGGTCGATGCCGCGTTCCAGTTCTGTCTCGATGTTGCCGAGGATGTCGTAGAACTGCAGACGCTCACGTTCCGAGACGTGCAGAGCCTCAGTAACTGAATAACCGAAGAAGGTGTAGGGCGACATTGATATGCCCTGCATCAGAGCGGGCGAGAAAATGAGCATCACTCCCTGATAGCTCTTTTCGAGCGTGCCCAGCTCGATGTCATGATTGGGGGCAAAGAAGAGCAGCGTGCCGATGTCGTAGTCGTACTCATTACGCCCATAGCGCACGGTGCCGCAACGAGCATCCTTATAGACTACGCAGTAGAACCCAAACGTATAGCAGGTGTTACCGAACGAGCTGCAATCATCGAGGTCATCAAGATGTATGACCTCGATAAGCGGGTGGCGGATGTCATCACGTCCGAGGGCGTGCATGAATGCCGACACGGTGGGGAAATGGATTGCCTGTTTCATCCTACTTTTTCTATTTGTATACTATCCAACTCTTCTTGATAGATGACACCTCGCTCCTTCGAGAAAAAGTCAATGGTCAGGGCGGCAAGGGCAATCAGAATGAGGGCCAATGCAGAGGCACGGAGCCAGGGTTTGTCGCAGAAGGCAAACACGCAGATGGCGACAACCATCATGACGGCAGAGACGATGATAGTCTGCGGATAGATCTTCATGAAGTCGGCCACACGGGCCTTCTCGCTCTCCAGAAACTTCTGCGGCGACTCCTGGTATTGCTCCACGAATTGTTTTTGGCGCGTGTGGTTGCTGTAGGCTAACGAGCCTCCCAGTGCGATTAAGATGACTGCCACCACCGTCAGCGGCAGAATGATAGCGCGAGCCGACTCCGACGTACCGAATCGCCATGCCACGAGGGCCAGTACGAGGCAAAATACACCTCCGACAACCATTGCAAAATCCTCCATGATTTCGCCCGCCACTCATTTGTTTGTGTAGTCAATCAGTTCCATAATCGTTTATGTTTTAAATCACGCCGCAAAGTTACGAATTTCCCGCGAAACTCCCGCTAAACAAATTACTGAAAGGCGTATACAAATTACTGATTAAATTTAATGGAGCACGGTGGAAAAGCCGAGCGTGTTTGCCCCCCGAGGGCAAAGCGATGTTGACCCCCGAAAACTTTTTTATTTTGACCCCTCTAAAGTCCTGACTGGCGGGGTCATTTTTATTTTACCCTGTTTACTTCTTGGTCTTCATTTTTCGGATGCTTTCGCCGAAGAGTTCGATACGGTGTGATGAGTGTACAATTCGGTCAAGCACAGCATCGGCGACAGCCTGGTCACCGATGGCATCATACCAGTTTTCCACAGGGAGTTGAGAGGCCATGACAATTGA
>JAILAA010000057.1 GCA_024681875.1 Prevotella sp. | reverse complement strand
GCAGACAGATATGCACCTTACGATCCGCATGCCAATAAGACAGGAGACAAGGATAAATATGCCAACGGAAAATCCACTGAAGGTGGCCGTGCTGTTGGCGATGACGGCCACACCTTCTTCGGCAGCGTGTTCGGCGGAGGCTCGGGCTACTATCCCTACAAACCGGGCAGATGGTTTGAGGATGCAGGCGCCGTCTATGGCAACACAACGGTGGAAATCACGGGCGGTCATATCCTGACCAGCGTCTATGGCGGTAATGAGATGACCGACGTGGGTAAGTATCAGTTGGATGATGATGGCAAGCCAACAACGAAACTTCTGTCTGGAGGCAAGTGCACCATTACGATGTCGGGCGGCACTCTCGGCGTTCCCCGCACCTTGGACCAGATTGACGCGCACCCTGTTACTTGTTACCTCTTTGGAGCCGGCAAGGGCGACCAGCGCGTATTGTTTAACAAGAGTACCAATGTGGGAGACGTGGAGGTGAACATCACGGGCGGCACTATCTACGGTTCTGTCTTCGGCGGCGGTGAGGACGGTCACGTGATGCGCGATGTAGAGATGACCATCGGCGTGGATGGCGTGGGTGATGCAGACCCAACAGGTCCGACCATCGGCACCTGGGGCACCTCGTATGTCGACGGTAACATCTTCGGCGGTGGCCGTGGTTTCGGCGGCGATGCATATACCGCAGGTAATGTGGCCGGTTGCATCAAGATGGAAATCAAGGGTGGCGACATACTCGGCTCCGTCTATGGCGGCGGCCGACTGGGTTCTGTGGGCTATGATCTTCTTTATGCGACAACGAATGGTCTGCCAACATCTGGCTATGGCGAGATGCAGCCTGACGTTGCGGCAGCTGATGCTGTTCTTTATACTGCTGAAGATGCTGCTACCTATAATACTGAACATAACTTAACTTCTGGTGATGAAGGATATGTTTCTGAAGGTGATGTCAAGACTCCTGCTATCGCAGCCTTCAAGCGTGGTCACATCGACATCACCATCAGCGGCGGTACTATCGGAAACAACCGTGAATATATTGTACCCATGGATTCCAACATACCAAGTACAATTGTAGATGCAAACAACGAAAAGAAAACTGATATAAGCACATGGTCGGCTACGGACTGGTCGGCATGGAAGAAGCACAATAACATTCCCAAGACGGAATTTGACACCACCACCGGCCGGCTAACCCATACCAAGGGCGGCAACGTCTTTGCCGGCGGCATGGGACGCATGACGCAACTGGACGGCGTGACTTACATCTCTGCCGTTGACTGGTGGAAGCTGGGTAACGCCAAGAGCACCAAGCTTACTATTACCGGCGGCACTATCAAGAGCTGCGTCTATGGTGGCGGTGAGCTGGGTCAGGTAGTGGGACACCATACCATTAAGAACGCTTCTAACGAGGATGTCAATTTAAGTACCGAAATCACCATTAGTGGCAACAGTACTGTTATTGGCACTGAGGTAAAAGAGACAGTGTCGACACTTGATTCAGGAGACGAGACTGGGTCAGGAGACGACACTGGGTCAGGTAATACCGCTACTACTCCATCAGAGGTCACCCTCTACACCTTCGGCAGTGTCTATGGTAGCGGCTATGGCAGCCTTGTGGAAGAGATTACTGTTGGTGGCGTTACGTCGAAGCCCAAGTATATTGCCGGTCTTGTGAAGGAGGACACCAAGGTTGACATGCAGGGCGGTGAGGTGAAAGCCAGCATCTATGGCGGTGGCGAGATGGCCAGTGTAGGAGAAAAAACTATCTCGGGACAAACTACCACTATCACAGGAAGCAGCTACGTGTCTGTCAGCGGCGGTACTGTAGGCATAGCACCGATTACCTTCTCCGACAAGAGTTTGCGCTACTTCGGCGGAGCCAAGATGGGCAATGTCTATGGCGGCGGAAGCGGCAGTGGCAACACTGTGCAAAGCGGCAAAATCTTCAAGAACTCCAATGTCGACATCAGTGGAGGTACTATATACCATAATGTTTATGGTGGCGGTGCTTACGGTACGGTGGGAGATTTTGAGTATGATATGCAACCAGACCCAGTAACTCATACGAATAAGGTATTTGGTATTTTCAGCCACACTGCCGGCACCGGCGTAGCCACGGTCAACATCACTGGCGGCACCATCGGCTACGACGGCAAGGAGAACGGCATGGTGTTCGGCTCGTCTCGAGGCGACATCAACGCGGTCGGTGAGCGTGACGACCACGCTGCATGGGTCTACGACACGCATGTCACCATAGGCACTTCTGGCTCTAATTCTGATCCGCGAATCAAAGGCGCCGTTTATGGCAGCGGTGAGAACGGACACGTCTTCAACGATGCAGAGGTGACCGTCAATGGCGGTAAGATAGGTGTTGACGATGAAGATAATGAAGAAGATTGGTATACTGTCACCTCTAATGGCAAGGAATACTCGGGTGCTGCCTATCCCTACCGTGGCAACGTCTACGGCGGTGGCTGTGGTACTGACAAGTATTATTCCGGCTCAGTACCTGATGGTCATACTGCCAACGATGGCGAGGGTGACAGCTTCAACCCTTTGGCTGGTATCGTTTATGGCAATGCCACGGTCAATATTACTGGTGGCACGGTGGTGCGCGGTGTCTATGGTGCCGGCGCCATGGGTTCGGTGGGCAGAACTGTTACGACGACTACCGAAGGCGAAACGCCAACGACGACAACGACTGTCAGTGGCGGCATAACGACGATTAACATCAGTGGCGGTCAGATTGGCATTGACGGTACGCATGACGACGGCAATGTCTTTGGCGCAGCTCGTGGTGATGTCAATGCTGCAAGTGACCAGTTCGCCTTAGTGAGAAAAGAAACCAACGTCTCTATCACAGGTGGCACCGTCAAAGGCTCTGTCTATGGCGGTGGCGAGATGGGTTCCGTGGGAACCTATAAAATAACTGATAGCATGAGGACGTTTACATGGCAGGATACTGACGGCACTACCAATACTGCTGACAATGAAAAGAACACCGGCATCTGCAAAGTGACGATTGCCGGTGGTGAGATTGATGCCAACGTCTTCGGAGCCAGCAAGGGAAAGGATGACACGTTCTGGTGCGAGAAAGGCATCGCTTACAGCACAAATGTCGAAATCAGCAACGGCACGGTGCACGGCAATGTCTATGGCGGCGGACAGTTAGGCCGTGTAGAGACTGATACCGAGGTGAAGGTTGGACTTGCGCCAAAAGAAGAAGGAGGAACCAGTGAACCCACCATCAATAGAAGTGTCATCGGTGGTGGCGCCGGCGCAGAGACACATGGATACTCGGCACTGGTGCGTGGCAACACGACGGTCACCATTGACCAAAAAGCCCATATAGGACATAGTGTCTATGGCGGTGGCGAGATTGCCTCAGTGGGTAAATATGGCCTTGACAATAAGAACATGCCGTCTATATTGAAAGGCGGTGGCTATTGCTATGTAACCGTTAAGGGCAATGCCACCATCGCAGAAGATGTGTTCGGTGCCGGAAAGGGTGTCACACCTCATTTCGACAAGGATAATGCAGACCACTCGAAACGGTCCAGACGAATGACGGTCTATAATTCTACGGACTTCCCCGAAGGCAAGAAGTATCCTGCAGCTGGTTTTACTTGGGAGTATTGTGAAGATTATCCCAATGACTATCCAGGAACAAAATTTGTTTGGGATTATCTCCAGAGCGAGTCTGCCTATTCAACCTATCTTGAGACCCTGGCCTTGGCCACGCATCCCGAAGTGACCATCGATGGCAGTGCTGCCATCAGCGGCTCCGTCTTTGGTGGCGGCGAGCTGGGTCTTACCAAAGGCAGCGTCATTGTAAACATCGAAGGTGGTACGATTGCGGAGGATGTATATGGCGGCGGCTCGCTGGCCAACACCAATATTGCAACCAAAGCTGATTTAGATGGTGATGGGAATGAGGAAGATGTCACTCCCACCACAACGGTCAACCTGAAGAGCGGTACCATCAACCGTAACGTCTATGGCGGCGGCTTGGGAAGGCTGGCAAAGAGTGCTGTTGGTACTGAAGGCGAGAGCGGTTATACCCCTGCAGTCTCAGCCGTCGAGGCTAAGGTCTACGGCACCGTGCTGGTGGAACTGAACAAACCCGTAACCAAGACTACGGGAGAGGGTCAAAGCGCCACTACCACCACCACCTACGGCGACTGTGTGGTGAAGGGCACTATCTTCGGTTGTAACAACCTGAACGGTAGTCCGCAGAATGATGTCACCGTACATATCTATAGGACGAAAGGATGGACGGAAGGTACGGGCGATAATGCTATCAGCCATGATGTGACGAATGAAAAGAACAGTACTAATCCGACTAAGAATACTGGTGTCTACGAGCTGACGGCCGTCTATGGCGGCGGCAACCTTGCAGCCTATTATCCTGACGATGAAAGCGTCTGGGAAACGGCGAAGGCCAGCGTCACCATCGAAGGTTGTAACCTGACCAGCATCAAGAGCGTGTATGGCGGCGGCAATGCGGCCTCGGCACCAGCCACCGAAGTGACGGTGTACGGCACGTACGAGATTGGCGAGGTGTTCGGTGGCGGTAACGGTGCCGATAACTACCTGTTGGATGGTAAATGGTACGATAATCCAGGCGCCAACGTGGGCTACCGTAGCTATGCTTACCATGTTAAGGAAGGGGATACGGGCTATAGTGCTTCCACTCATGGTTCCGGAACAGTAGCCAACCCATATAAGGCGTTTGAGTTCACCTCTGATAACGGTGAAGGCTTAGACGCCTCGACCAAGGAAGCGCGTGAAACCAACTATGCCTACGGCACGGGCAAGACCCAGGTGAATATCTACGGCGGTACAGTTCATGCCGTCTACGGTGGATCTAACTCTAAAGGTAATGTACGCGTGGCGTCTGTAGCCCTGCTCGACGGCGAAGCAGTAGCTGAGGACGATGCTGCTTATTGCGAATTCGACGTGGACGAGGCCTACGGCGGCGGCAAGAACGCCGACATGGACGGCACGGCCACGCTGATCATGACGTGTATACAAGGCATGAAGGAAGTCTATGGTGGCGCCAAGGATGCCGACGTGAACAGTGATGTGACGCTCAACATCACCAACGGCACTTTCGACCAGGTGTTCGGTGGTAATAATGTGGGCGGACGCATCAGCGGCTCCATCACGGTGAACATTGAGGAAACGGGCTGTAAACCTGTTATCATCGGCGAGCTCTACGGCGGCGGCAACAACGCCTGCTACTCCGTCTATGGCTATTACGACTCAGGCGAAACAGATGATGCCGGCAAGCCCATCTGGAAGCCTTTCAAGGCTGGCGACGAGGCAGTGACAGTAAATGGCGTGACATACACCCCGCAGACCGATGCCAACAAATACAGTCATCCCGTTGTCAACGTGAAGTCATTCACCGGCATCGGCAACATCTTCGGAGGTGGCTATGGTGAAGATGCCGTGATGGTGGCTGATCCTACACTGAACATCAACGTGATGAAGGGAAGGTTCAGCAGTTCGAATACTACTGCCCGCTTCCCCAATACCAAATATCAGTATGTTGAGGCAACCAAGTGTTACAAGAGGCTGATTGACGGCCGTGATGTGCTGATTCCTGCAAAAGACTTGAACAGTAGTACAACCGTTATCGATGCCATCGGTGCCATCTACAATGTCTACGGCGGCGGTAATGCTGCCAATGTCATCGGCACGCCGCATGTGAACATCGGTTCGATGGTGGGAGAGCCCGTCTATCTGATGACGATGCCCATCGAAGATGTGGAAGGCAAGACCTCCTCGCAGGAAGGTTGGATTCCCACCTACGAGATGGCTACCGTAGAGGGTATCGACATCCGTGGCGACGTCTTCGGCGGCGGCAATGCAGCCGACGTGACAGGTGACACCAAGGTGGTCATCGGAAGGAACAAAGACATCAAAACCTACAGCTTCACATCGTTTAGTGCAGAAAATGGAGGTGATACATGGTCGTCAGGCCTGGCACAAACCACTGGCAGAATTGTCACATTAGAAGATAATAGCAAACTGGCTGAGGTGGAGATTCTGGCCAACGGCAAGTATAAGGAGTTCGTCGGACAGAAGTTCTACGTCGCTCCGAATGCAACGGCTGACGGAAGCACAAGGGTAGAGCTGAAGAAGGACGTAAACGGAACCATGACGGCTTCTGGACTGTGGGTAGCCATCCGTCCGTTCGCGAAGAAGACCTACAACTTCACATCGTATGGTGCAGCAACTGGAGGCACTCAGTATAGCACGGGTACCGCCACTCCTACGGGTAACTTCAAGGTCTTCAGCGACAACAAGGACTACATGCAGATTGAGGTGCTCACCAATCCTGGAGAAACCTCTTGGGAAGGAAGGACATTCTATGTTCCCGCCGATGCCAAAACCGACGGAACTGATAGGACTAAGCTGCTTAAGACCGACGGCTCTGAAGTTGGTGTATGGGTAACCATCAGCATCCCTGAAGCCACTAACAGCAGCAGCTCTGGCAACTAATTAGAATACTTTTGATTCCACTTGAAAAAGTCCGCAAACTCAACAAATAACGGCGCAACCACTCCCCTCCCTTAAATAGTCTGCAAACTCAACAAATAACGGCGCAGCCACTCCCCTCCCTTAAATAGTCTGCAAACTCAACAAATAACGGCGCAGCCACTCCCCTCCCCTCAAGGGGAGGGGTTAGGGGTGGGGTCTGTAATGTCTTGTCAGTGAAGAAGATACTGATCCCACCCCTACCCCTCCCCTACAAGGGAGGGGAGTCCTAGGGTCTGTTTCTCCCCTACAAGGGAGGGGAGTTCTAGGGGATGGGCGACACATAGTTTAAAAAACATTTCTTTTCAGCAACACGTCCAAACGGCTGACGCTGAACGACTGAGGCGGTTCCTGCAGCTGGTGCCTGGTATACAGGTGATAAACTTCGTCGCCAAACTCATAGTCATAGACATGATGATAGCCACCGGCTATCACGATGCTGTCGTTGCCCTTGATCTCCGACTCGGCAGCAATGATGAAATCGGCATTGCCGGCAAGGACGGCAGCGGCCTGCGACTGCATCATCTCGTCGGAAGCTCCGGACTGCTCTGCCCAGTATTTCGTTCCTGGCAGACTCTCTACAGCCGTTCCCAGACCAATCTCCTTGGTCTTGTAGCAGATGACACGAGGATGGTCGACCTGTGACATCAGGTAGGCGGCGTGATAGTAGCTGTCTCTCGGCTCGGTGTTGGGGTGCAGGAAAAAGTTGGGCACCAGAAAGCCCCAGTGCAGCAGATTGGCAATGAGCGTATAGCTGAAGCCCACAGCCACCACCTTCTTCCACAGGCTTTGGCGCTGCAAGGCAGGCTGCGACAGTAAACCTATGACAAACCAGATGGGGAAGAAGAGACAGATGGCTAAGTAATGGCAGTGCTTGGGCGATGTGTTGTGGATGGCCAGCGCATAGAACGCAAGGAACGACAGCAGGAAGAACCACTTGTAGCGCCCCACCCTACGCGACATCATCAGGGCACCGATGACCGAGAGGGCGAAGAGCACGGCATAGCGTGCCTCATACGTCATAATGAGCCACTCTCTGAAGTAGTTGGCGATGCCGTTGGACGAGCTGACCGTCTGCATCGTATTGATGAAATACTCCTGAATGAAGGCCGACAGCGAGCCTGCCACCAGCATATAGGCCACCAACGGCAGGAGGATGGCGGCACATCCTGCAAGGAACGACAGCAGGGCCGTCAGGATGCCCAGTTTTTCACGAAACAGGAAGAAGAGTACATAGCAATAGACCAGGCCCAGCATGACCGTGATGTTGAACTTGATCAGCAGCGTCGCCGCCAGACAGAGACCCAGCAGGAAGCAGGTGAGATAGACGGAACGCGGTGCCCGTCCCCTGTCGGTGTACATCAGCAGACACATCCTATAGAACGCCAAGGCCACAAAGCCGTTGGCCCAGTCTTCCGACAGCGTCTCGTAATGAAACCAGAACGAGAAATAGACGCATACCATCATGGCCACCACCATGTAGCTCTGCCAACGTTCCTTCAGGAAGATGGTGCTGGTCTTGAAGACACAGAAGAAGATGCCTGTATAGAGCAGCACGCTCAGCCAGAACACTCCGACATAGCTATGCGGACTGAGCAGATAGCCGATGCCATAGATGAGCCAGAGCAGAGGCCCTTTGCTGTCGGCAAAGTCGACATAGGGCGTCAGGCCGTTCATCCAGGCTTTCCCGCACATATAGAACCATGCGGAGTCCATGCGGTCGAACAAATCGTGTGTGTAGGAATCGGGCGAACAAATGAACAACACGGCAAATGCCAGAAGGGAAAAAAAGCCGAACTGTCTGGCAGTCGGGTTTTTCACGTTGAGTAACTTCATGGTTGACTTCATTGCTATTATGGATGCAAAGGTAAGCGATTTTTTCATACCCGCAAACTTTTTCCGTCATTTTTTGAAGCCAAGGCTTGCCTGCGTCGCAAACATTCACTATCTTTGCAAACAATTAGACAGCATACGTCATGCAGGATATCAAGACCATCATCAGCCAACCCAAATTCCGCGAAGTCATCAGGTTTGGTATCGTGGGCGGCATAGCCACTGTCTTGCAGGTGTTCATCTACTGGCTGCTGGCTCCCCGACTCAACCACAACCTGGCCCTGATTATCAGCTATGTGGTCAGCCTGGTCGTCAACTTCCTGCTAACGGTCTACTTCACCTTTCAGGTCAAGCCTACGGCCAGGAAGGGCGTGGGATTCCTGGCCAGCCATGCGGTCAACTTCACGCTGCAGTTCCTGCTGCTCAACCTGTTCATCCGACTTGGCGTAGACCGGCAGTGGGCCATCGTGCCTGTGCTGGCGGTCTGCATCCCTATCAATTTCCTGCTGGTCAGGACCTCTGTCAAGAAACTATAATACGCCAGAAACATGAAAATAGCCATCCTTACATCCGGCAACCTGCCAGTGCCTGCCGTCAGAGGCGGTGCCGTGGAAAACCATATCGACTTCTACCTCAAGTACAACAATGAACACCGGTTGCACGACATCACCGTCTATAGTGTGGGCGACGAAGCCACGGCAGGACATCCCGCCCTTCAGTCGACCACCAACCACTATGTATATATAGATGTCAAGAGCTTCTGGGCCAAGGTGAGAAAGAACCTCCACCACAAGCTGCATGGCGAAGGCTACTACCACTACACGATGGAATATTATTTCCGTGAGGCATGGAAACTGGTGCAGCAAGACCACTACGACATCATCCTGCTCGACAACCGCCCGGGCTATGCCGTAGGCATGGAGGTGCCGGAGGGCACGCGGCTGTTCATCTATCTGCACAACGACCTGCTGAACAAGGATACCAAGGGAGCACAGGAGATCTACGACAAGTCGTCGCGCATCCTCACCGTCTCCGACTATATATCCAGCTGCGTGCGCACCATCAACCCTGTAGACACGAAATGCGTTTCCATCCTCAACGGCATCGACATGAACGCCTTCTCGCCCAAGGCTGCCACCAGCGTCACACGCAGCCAGCTGGGCTTCAGCGACGACGACTTCGTCATGGTGTTCAGCGGCAGGGTGACGCCGGAGAAGGGCGTGCGCGAGCTTATCGAGTCGATGAAGCGCCTCAACGACCATCCCGACATCAAGCTCCTCATCATCGGCAGTCCGTTCTTCGGAAATACCGGCAACGAGGACGACTTCGTCAAATCGCTCAAGCAGCAGGCAGAGAGCATCAAGGACAGGATACGTTTCACAGGCTTCATCCCCTACAAGCAGATGCCTGGATATCTGAGGATTTCTGATATTGCCGTCATCCCATCACTTTGGGACGACCCCTGCCCCAACACCGTGCTTGAGGCACAAGCCACCGGACTGCCCCTCATCACCACGCGTCGCGGCGGCATCCCTGAAGAGGTGAACGACGATGGAGCCATCCTGCTCACCACCGACGATGCCTTCCAGAACAACCTCACGACTGCTATCCTCGACCTCTATGAGCACAAGGAGAAGCGTGAGAGGATGTCAAAGGCTCTGCTGGCCCACGCCGGCTACTACAACGAGCAGAGATACGCCGAAGACTTCTTCAAAGCGCTGGAAGGTTAGAAAGGTGCGAAATAGTTGCCTTCAATAATCAGTCGAGAAATCTGATAAGCCTCGTCCATTACCGAACTGCGGTAATGGGGCGACAAAAGGGTATGGCCTAATCCCAGCCACTCATTGTCTATGCCCAAGACGTCGAGGACAGTAGTGTACACATCCAACTGATTGCATTCACCCTGCCACACAGCGCTGTTGTCAATACTTCCATGAACAATAATCAATGGGATATGTGTGGTTATCCTGCCACTCATCTGCAGCCGTTCAAGATGTGCATGATGGTCTGCGGCAATGACGATCAATGTACTGTCATAAAGGCCCTTTTCTTTTAAAACGTCAATATACTTGCTTATCTGCTGGTCGGTATAATGACACGTATTAAGATAATTCCTATACTCCACTGGCAGGGAAGTACATCCTACCAGGATGTCTGCTCCCATGTGCTCATCATAAGGACTATGGGTCGAAATGCTCAGAATCAACTGAAAGAATGGTTCTTTGGATGCGCTCAGTGTCGTGGCCGCAAAGCTGAAGATATCTTCGTCAGTTAATGAAGAGCCGTTTTTCATTGGAATGTCTTCCAGCGAAAACATGGTATTGATACCATAGGCTACATTCACATCGGCCTGCTGCCACATATTGGGAAGTGTTGGCACGACAATCTCAGTATGCCTTACATCCTTCTCACGCGACAGGACACGGGGAAGAGCAGGGAGCGTATGGTCTTTCACAACTCCTACAGTCATCTTGTGTCGCAAGGGCAACAGGCCGTTCATATAGATAAACTGTCCATCACCAGACTCTCCACAGGTAATGTTTGCCTTCATTTTGCCATTATAGAAGACCGCAGAGTCTTGCACCAAGCTGTTTAAGAACGGCGTTATCTCCTTGCCGTCCACCTCTAAACCTATTGGCGCAGAAAGGAACGACTCAAGCAGGATGAAGACTACGTTGCGTGCACCCGTCTGATGGTCATGCAATGACATGCGCTCAGAATGGTCTTCGTAATAGGCCTTTATGTCCTGCCGTTGTTCAGGAGAAAGTTCCATGACGCTCAGCATGTCGTAAACTTCAAATGCAACCGTACGTAAGCTGCCTGCCTGGAAGCGCGAGAGCTGAGGTGTTCCTCCCCTATTGACATCATAGGTAAGTTCCTGAATGCGGAAAGCATATAGCTCCCAGTTGCCACGATAGCGGGACTGTGCGAAATGATAGGCCGAATAGAGAAGCAATGTGGCAAGCAACGACAATAGTGGAACAAAGAGAAGATTCAGCACTGGGCGCAAACGTAGCTGCATCTTTCTTGTATGCCGATAAAGCACTACAAAAAGTGCCGGAGAGATGAGAAAGAACAAATCACACCATTGCAGCCCTGCAAAGATGGTGCCCATGACGGTGCCGTCTTGCAGTCCGCCTGCCTGTCCTATGGCTGTAAGAGGTAAATAGCAGTAGAAGAAACGGGCATAGAAAACATTAACGAACGCCCAAACCAATGTAAGGCCATATGTTAAAGCCAATGCGGGTTTCAACCTTCTTTTGGAAAGCAGCAGGAAAAGTACCAAGAGGATGAAGACATCAAAGAAGACCGAGCAGACGTTGGCCGGTATGGAATACATAAATGTCCACTCCAAATAACCTGACTCATGCATGTAATAATGCATGAACAGCATGTTCGCTATGGGGAAAGCCAGCAGGATGGCAGTATTCCTGTTGAAACTGCTGAACAACGAACAGAAGAACTTCTTGATGGCAAGACGGAATCTTCTCATCGGCATAGTGTCAATCTAAAACCAGCTCTACAGGACAATGGTCGGAGCCATAGATATCGGTATGGATGATAGCATCGGCAACACGGGGAAGCAGGCGGTTGCTGACAACGAAATAGTCGATGCGCCAGCCTGCATTCTTCTGACGCGCCTGAAAGCGGTAGCTCCACCACGAGTAGGTCACCTGCTCGGGATACTTCCAGCGGAAGGTGTCGGTGAAGCCGCAGTTGAGCAGGTTGGTGAACTGCTCGCGCTCCTCGTCGGTGAAGCCGGCATTGCGACGGTTGCTCTTGGGATTCTTCAAGTCTATCTCCTGGTGTGCCACGTTCAGGTCGCCGCAGAGGATAACAGGTTTCACGGCGTCGAGTCTCTTCAGATACTGGCGGAAGTCATCCTCCCACAACATGCGGTAGTCCAAGCGCTTCAGGCCGTCCTGCGAGTTGGGTGTGTAGCAGCAGACGAGAAAGAAGTCGGGCATCTCCAAGGTGATGACGCGCCCCTCGTGGTCGTGAATACAGTCCCCCTGTCCGAGGGAGTCTGCCCTGTCAAGCGTTGAGGGGAGGGAGCCAATGCCGTAGGTCACGCTGAGAGGCTTGTGTTTGGTGAAAATGGCAGTGCCGCTGTAGCCCTTCTTCTCGGCTGAGTTCCAATAGGACTCATAGCCCTCGAAGGCTATATCCAACTGGTCGGGCTGCATCTTCGTCTCCTGCAGGCAGAAGAAATCGGCATCCAAATCTCTAAAGGTATCTCTGAAGCCCTTGCCCTCGCAGGCACGCAGGCCATTCACGTTCCAACTGATCAGTTTCATATCATTTGCCGTTTAGGGTACAAAGATACTGCCTAAGAAAGAAATCACCAAAAATAATCAACATTTTATTTCCTATAACAAAAATAAATCGTACCTTTGTCCTCAAATAACCAAAAACTTAAGCAATTATGATTACCTTTTCAATGATTCTGCAGCTATGCATCGTGCTCGGCGCACTGTGGGTTGGCTCGCGCTACGGGTCGCTGGCCTTAGGCGCTATTTCGGGCATCGGTTTAGCCATCCTCGTGTTCGGCTTCGGTCTGAAGCCCGGCAACCCTCCTACCGACGTCATCTATATCATCATAGCCGCCGTCACATGTGCTGGTATTATGCAGGCCTCAGGCGGCATGGACTGGCTCATACAGATTGCGGAACGGCTGTTGCGCAAGCACCCTGACCGCATCACCTTCTTAGCACCACTTACTACGTTTTTCCTCACCGTTTTAGTGGGAACGGGCCACGTGGTCTACACACTGATGCCCATCATTTGCGACATCTCACTAAAGAAGGGCATTCGGCCTGAACGTCCCTGCGGCGTGGCCTCGATAGCATCACAGGTGGGCATCACTTGCTCGCCCATCGCTGCCGCCGTGGTGGCCTTTGTTACCATCTCTAACGCCAACGGCTTCGACGTATCCATCCCCGGCGTGCTGATGGTTTCAATACCTGCTTGTTTATGCGGTTTGATGGCTGCTGCTGCAGCCAGCTACCACCGCGGACTGGACTTGGACAAGGACCCCGTCTTCCAAGCCAAGCTGAAAGACCCCGAGCAGCGTGCCTACATCTACGGAAACAACGCCACAACACTTGACTTACAAATTCCACAGTCAGCCAAGAACGCTGTGTTCATCTTTTTAACAGCTCTGTTAGTCATCGTCTTCTTCGCCATCTTCCAGAGTGCCCTACCCTCTTGGGACGGCAAGCCACTGAAGATGAACATCGTCATCCAGATTGTGATGATTGCCGCTGCCGCGCTGATGATAATATTCTGCAAAGCGCAGCCGAAGAAAGCGGTGGCAGGTCCCGTTTGGCAGAGCGGTATGGTGGCTGTGGTGGCTATCTACGGTATCGCCTGGATGGCCGACACCTATTTCTCGAATTATATGCCCGAGATACAGGCCATGCTGGAGGGCGTGGTGAAAGACTACCCATGGAGCATTGCTATTGTGTTCTTCCTCGTATCGGTGCTTATCAACTCACAGGGTGCTGTGGTGGTGTCAATGCTGCCCCTGGCCTATTCCTTAGGCATTGCAGGACCAGTTTTGTTGGGTGTTCTGCCCAGCGTATATGGTTATTTCTTCATCCCCAACTATCCTTCTGACATTGCCACGGTGAACTTCGACCGGAGCGGCACCACCGTCATTGGCAAGTACCTGCTCAACCACTCGTTTATGATGCCAGGCCTCATCTGCGTGTTCACTTCCACCATTGTGGCCTACCTACTGACGCTGGCATTCTATTGAGTACCTTCGCACCTCCACACGAAAAAACTCCCCGAAACGTCTTGGCGCCTCGGGGAGTTTTTGTAGACCTTCATCAGTGTTTCTGCATCTGGGCCTCTCGCAGCCTGATACGGGTAAGCACCTGCTTGGTGTTATAGGTAAAGTCACCACCCATGATCCAGGCATAATAGCCCTGGTCAATGCGCAACACTTCAGCCACCGTCTTGCCCTTGTACTTACCAAAGTTGAAGTATTCGGTCATCACCTGCTTGCCGTCCTTGTCAAGAATGGTATTGCCCTTGGCATCCTTCGCCTCGCCCCATACAATGCGGCCTGCGAAATCCACATTATTATTAACGCGAGAGAAGTCGGACAGCACTTGCACATCGTTCCGCAACGTGCGTCCTTCGGGGTCTTCGCCTATCGAGCGCTGGTGCTCTTCGGTATAGTAGTCGAGCTCGGCCTGCAGCACACGCCAAGTGGCCTCGGTGTCCTCATCGGCACGATGGGCGGTGAAGTCCTCCTCCATCTTCCGCCCACAGTAGAACTTATAGGCGGCGGCCAGATTGCGACGTTCCATCTTATGGAAGATGGTCTGCGCATCGATAAGACGACACTTGGAAAAGTCGAAGTCGATGCCGGCACGTAAGAACTCCTCAGCCAGCAAAGGGATGTCGAAGTGGTTGGAGTTGAAGCCTGCGAAGTCACAACCCTTGAAGGTGTCGTTAAGCTGTGATGCCAGTTGCCTGAAGGTGGGCTGGTCTTTCACATCTTCATTCGAGATGCCCGTCAGTTGGGTAATCATCGGCAGGATATAACATTCTGGGTTGATGAGATAGTTACGACGTTCCTCCTCGCCATTAGGAAACACCTTGATATAGGAAATCTGTATGATTCGGTCCCTTACCAAATCAAGACCGGTCGTCTCCAAATCGAAGACGACCAGCGGTTTTGTTAGATTAAGCTTCATCTTTCTATTAGTCGTTGATAAGCATGGGCATCATCAGCATAAGCACATCCTGATCAGCAGGCTGCTCTGAGGGCAGCACCAGTCCGGCACGGCTGGGATCTGCCAGCTGAATGACTACGTCCTGGCACTCGAAGTTGCTCAGTATCTCAATGAAAGAAGAGCCTTTGAAGCCGATACTCATGGGCATACCGTTATAGTCGCATGACATGTGCTCGGTAGCTGTCTTTGAGAAGTCGTAGTCTTCGGCATCAAGCTGCAGAGTGCCGTTCTCCACATGGAAGCGGATGAGGTTGCTGCTGTCATTACTGAACGGCTGCACACGGCGCAAAGCAGAGAGCAGACCGAGACGATCGACGGTGAGCTGATTAGGGTTGCTCTGCGGAATAACGCTATTATAATTGGGATAGCGTCCCTCAATAAGACGGCAGATGATGACACCATCTTCAAAGACAATCTCAGCATTGCGGTCATCGAAACGGATGACGACATCGCCAGCCTGCTTGCCTAAGACGCCCTTTAGCAGCGATGCTGGCTTCTTGGGGAGGATGAACGAAGCGGGCTGCTCACCCTTGATATTCAATATCTTATTGCGAACCAGTTTGTGTCCGTCGCTGGCCACCACAGCCAGACAGTCGGGCGTCAAATCGAAGTAAATGCCGTTCATTACGGGGCGCAACTCGTCCTGAGCTGTTGCGAAGATAGAGCGGTTAATGTTGTCGGCAAGCACCTGAGTAGGAATGTTAATGACTGTAGCCTGATCGCCTATCTGCTGAGGCTGCGGATACTCATCAGCGTTCTCCACGGGCAGTGAGAACATACCATTCTGATAGCTGATTTTGGCAATGTTTGCCTGCTGATCAACATCGATGGTTATGGGCTGCTCTGAGATGCCCTTTACAGCTTCCAAGAGGTCGTGGCTGCCCACGCAGAAGCGTCCGTCGCTGTCTGACTCGTTCATTTCCAGCGTCGTCTGCATCACCACTTCGCTGTCACTGGCCATCAGGCGCAGCTTTCCATCAGCCACCTCAAAGAGGAAATCGCCCAATATGGGCAGTGAATTCTTGCTATTGATAACTCTTCCCAAAGCTGACAAACGTGCAGCCAAGGCAGTGCTTGATACGGTGAATCTCATAATGATTATTATCTTTTAATGTGTTCCTTCATTTCGGACTACAAAAATACAAAAAATCTCAGTCAAAACAAAAATAATCAGGAAAAAATTGCTCGATTTCAAACAATTTTTGTAATTTCGCAAGCGAATAAAGAAAAACAAATCTTATAATACTTTCAGACAAAATGGATTTATCAGGAAAAATCATTGCCATTCTTCCGGCAAGTAGCGGCACATCCAGCCGCACAGGCAACCCATGGATGAGTCAGGACTACGTCATAGAAGTGCCGGGCCAATATCCACGCCGCATGGTCTTCCGTGTCTTCGGCGAAGACCGCATCAAACAATTCAACATCCAGGCCGGCGAAGAAGTTACCGTTCAGTTTGACATTGATGCTCACGAATATCAGGGGCGCTGGTTCAACGACATCCGTGCCTTCAACATCATCCGTGGACAGGTAGCCCAAAGCATTCCCGCTGCCACTACCATTGCCGGTGCCGGCACCGATGCTCCTTTCCCGCCAGCACAGCAGGCAAACGCTGCTGCCGCCGCTCCCTTCCCGCCCGCTCAGGAGCCTGCTGGAGAAGGCGCTGCCGACGACCTACCTTTCTGATGTGCAAGTACCTACACAAACGCCTGCTATCCACAAAGGACAGCAGGCGTTATTTATTGTCAACGATGTCAATTACTTCAGCAGTTCCTCCAACTCGTCGCTGTGATATCCAGGCAAGATAATGTGGTGGTTCCCAATGGGGTCGTTGAGGAAGTAGTGAGCCTGGGTGCGGTCGGCCAACTGAATGACCTGCTGTGTGCGGCACATGTTAGGCAGAGCAAGGCTCATCACCAGACGACCCTCAGCAATGTAGTGGCGCTTCAGGTCGCCTGATACCTTGAAGATGGTGACGGGACCTTCTTTCATAAAGCCTCTCACACCCGTACCAACACCTGACTCGAAGTGGGTGTCCAGCTCGTAGCGCTCAACCATGTCAAGAGGGATGGTGCAATGGGCAAAGAGCAACTCGCCCGTCTCGGGATTGATAGTGGCAGGATTGGCCAGAAAGCCTGAGATGCCGAACAACGAGCGCACAATGGCCATAGAGAGCATGGCTGGAATGTCGCCCTCGCAACCTGCTACATAGCCCGCAGCGTTAAGTCGAGCAAGAGGCAGACAGCCCGTGTCGTTCAGACGTTCGATAAGGTCGAAGCAACGCAGCGTAAAGCCCTGCAACTGGTAAGTCTCGATGATTTTCTCAAGACCGGCATAGATGCTTTTGTTGGTAGGCAGGTCGTCGAAGAGCTCCTGAATGGGGATGTCGATGAGATCGATTCCCAACCGCTCCTTTACAATCGTGCGGTCGGCCTGACTGGCAATAAGCCAATCGGATGGTGCACCCACAATGCCATAACGACTGCCATTCAGCTTCTGCTTAGCTTCACCTGACAACTCAAGCAATTTCAGGCGATAGTTCACATACTCCTCATCACCATGAATGATCTCACCGTTGATGTTATTATGGCGTAAGTAAGCTAGGATCTCCATCGAGGCAGCCAATGAGTTGCTCTTACCAGAGGCAAGGATATAGAAGGGACGTGAACTGCGTTGGCGCAATTCAGGCAACATGGACTTGAAGACACCTTCAGTACCACCTGTACAGATATAAATGACATCAAGGGCATGAGAGCCAAAATCAGAGAAGTCGGTACCTTTCAGTTCATATTCAACACGCAGGGTGCCGAGAAACTCCTGGGCCAGGTTTTTCACTCGTTCAGGGTCGTGCAAATCAGATGCAAGTGTATAGATGGCTATCTTCATCATATTTGTTAGTAACAGAAATATTGTCTATGTTTTCTGAGTTGTCTTCGTTTCTACTTACGACAGGAAGCCAAGCAAGGCTCCAGCTGCCACTGCCGAGCCAATGACGCCAGCCACATTGGGGCCCATGGCGTGCATGAGCAGGAAGTTGTGGCGATCATACTCCAGACCCATGTTGTGACTGATGCGGGCTGCCATAGGAACAGCGCTGACGCCGGCATTGCCAATGAGCGGATTGATTTTCTTGTCCTTCGGAAGAAAGAGGTTCATCAGCTTCACGAAGCACACGCCCGATGCCGAGGCTATGGCAAAGGCAAAGGCTCCGATAGCAAAGATGAAGACGGTGTTCAGCGTGAGGAACTCAGAGGCCTGCGTGGAGCAACCCACGGTGAGGCCCAGTAGCACCACGACAATATCGTTGAGGGCGTTGCCTGCCGTCTTGGCCAAACGGGTGGTTTTGCCACTCTCCTTCAGCAGGTTGCCAAAGAACAACATTCCCAGCAAGGGCAATGCCGAGGGCACGATGAAGGTAGTGATGAGCAAACCGATGATGGGGAACAGGATACGCTCCGTCTGACTGACCTCGCGTCCGGGCTTCATCTTGATGACGCGCTCCTTCTTCGTTGTAAGCAGGCGCATGATGGGTGGCTGGATGAGCGGCACCAAAGCCATATATGAATAGGCACAGACAGCGATGGCTCCCATGAGGTTGGGACTCAGCTTCGAGCTGAGGAAGATGGCCGTGGGGCCATCGGCGCCGCCGATGATGGCGATGCCTGCTGCCTGGTTAGGCTCAAAGCCAAAAGCCAAGGCAATCATATAGGCGCCGAAAATGCCAAACTGTGCGGCAGCACCAATGAGCATCAGCTTCGGATTGGCCAACAACGCCGAGAAATCGGTCATGGCGCCGATGCCAAGGAAGATGAGCGGCGGATACCAGCCCTGACGCACACCCTGATAGAAGATATTGAGCACGGAGTTGTCCTCATACAGGCCTATCTCCAAGCCGGCATCGCCACGGAAGGGGATGTTGCCGAGGATGATGCCTAAGCCGATGGGCACAAGGAGCAGCGGCTCAAAGTCCTTCTTGATGGCCAAGTAGATGAAGAGAGCTCCCACCACTATCATGATGATATTGCCCGCCGTAGCGTTGGCAAAGCCAGTATAGGTGAGGAACTCGTTGAAGTTTTCAGTTATAAAATCCCACATAATCTTCAATTTTCAATCTTCAATTTTCAATTATGCGATAGTCAGCATTACGGCGCCCTCCATGACAGTGTCACCCTGCTTGACTAAGACAGAAGTCACTTGACCAGCATACTCCGACTCAATGTTGTTCTGCATCTTCATGGCCTCAAGCACCAGGACGGTGTCGCCCACATTGACCTGTTGGCCCACCTGCACCTTCACCTCAGTAACGGTACCTGGCAGCGGAGCTTTCAGCGCATTGCCGGCTCCAGCGGGAGCAGCAGGCTGTGCAACAGGTTGCGGAGCAGGTTTAGCTGCTGGTGCAGTAGCTGCAGAAGGAGAAGCAACGGGAGCAGCCACAGGCGACTGTGCTCTGGCAGCAGCCAATGTGGGATGCTTGGCTGCATTGATGGGTTTCTGCATCTCTATCTCGAAGGGGATGCCGTTGACATTAACTTTGGCAATCTTGCCTTCAACTTGGGCGATTTCTACCTCGTAGTCAACGCCTTTCACTTTATATTTGTAAGTTTTCATTGTTTTGGTACTTATGGATTAATGGAGTTCAGGAGCTGTGGGAATGGTGGGAGCATTGTGGTCAGAAGGACGGAACGGATCATGCCAGTGGGTCATCTGACTGTACTCATCGTCCCAGCCTGTATCTTTCGACTTGATGGTAATGACACCACTCTCCACATCGTGCACGTCATCTTCATATTGGCGCAGGGCCATGCCGATGACGGCCATGTAGACCTCCATATCAACACCCTTCTTGTCAAAGCCTTCCTGAAGAACATTGCCTGTTTTATGAGCCAGTTCCTTCGTGACTTCCACAGTCTTGGTGATAGGTTTGATAGGTTGAGTGTTGGCCACCTTCTTTGCAGTATCGAGATGGCGCATCACCATGCCGAAAACAGTAAAGAACAGCCACAGCAACGCCAAGCAGAGGAACACAATACCCATTGCCATAATAGCCATCGCAAAGCCGTGTGGGTCACGCTCCTTGAACTTGTCCACACCTGTCTGCTTCTTCTCAACGGCGGCATTCTCAATGCCAGGAGTCACCTGATTCGGCTCTTTCACCACCCAGTTATTACCATCCTGCCGAGCGTAGGAATAGTCGGTCTTTAAGGCAGGAACGCTGACGGAGTCAATGAGCTCTACGCCATTGCCGTTGTAGAGTGCCACCCATACGGCGCCTGAGTCAGGCACCTGTACATTCAGGTGCAGCTTTCCCTGAGCAGGATTGCTGTTGCAGAAAATCACCAGATGCTGTCGTGCGCCAAGGCTGGTACGTTCCTCGCCGCTGGGAATCATGCTCATCAGCTTGATGCGCTCAGGGGCGCTCAGGCTCTCGTCAAGCACTTTCCGGTCTGTGGTGATAAACATACCACGCACGTTGTAGGTGGTGTAAGACGTGTTCTCCAGCTCTATCCAAGCTTCACGCTGGCCGAACTCATCCACAATGCTTGAAGCGTTGCTGGTAAGCACCTCACTAATAACGATGTTCTTGGCTCCTTGGCCCATCACCGTCTGCGAGGCTATTAGCAGCAACGCTACAATCAGTAGTTTTAAGTTATTCATTATTGCTATATAATAAATGTTATGTACTATTGACAAAAGAAGAGCACGACAAGCTGTGCCGTCAGGATGCGCAAGAACATCGACAGCGGATAGACGGTCGAGTAGCCCACGGCAGGCGCCTCCTTCGAGCAGATGCTGTTGCTGTAGGCCAAAGCAGGTGGATCAGTATAGGCACCAGATACCATACCTGCGATGGTGAAGTAATTGAACTTGAACTTCATACGGGCAATGGGCCCTACAATCAAGATAGGAATGATTGTGATGAGGAAACCTGCCAGCACATAGAGCAGACCATCACCTTCCACCACCGTGTTGTAGAATCCTGCACCCGCCTTGATACCCACAGACGCAAGGAAGAGTACGAGGCCTATCTCACGCAGCATCATATTGGCCGAGGTTGTAGTGTAGGTAACGAGCTTAATCTTGTAGCCATAGCGTCCGATGAGGATGGCGATAATCAACGGGCCGCCTGCGATACCCAGCTTCAAAGGCACTGGCATTCCAGGAATAGCAATGGGCAGTGAACCGAAGACTATACCCATGATAATGCCTACGAAGATAGTAGCGATATTAGGTGCATCGAGGCGCTTGATACTATTACCCATTTTATTAGCGACACGGTCGACAGCATCCTCAGGGCCAACAACCATGATGCGGTCGCCCACCTGCAAGGGAAGCGACGGCGAGGCAAACAGCTCCATACCGTGACGGGTGACGCGAGTGACGTTCACGCCATAGACACTACTAAAGTGCATCTGACCGAAAGACTTGCCGTTAATGCTGGGATTGGTCACAAGGATACGCTTTGACACCAACGGCTGATCCTGCTGCTCAAAGTCGATATCGAGCTTCGGTCCGATGAAAGCCATAATAGCCTCCTGGTCGGCTTCAGCACAGACAATGAGCATCTGGTCGCCCAAATGGAACACGGTGTTGCGATTGGGAATAGACAGTTCTCCTTCATGCACTAGACGGGACACCACAAAGTCACGGTTCAGGAAGTCATGTACTTGGAGCAATGTCTTGCCCTCCAAGTATTTATTCGTCACCTCGAGATGCATCTTGTAGGGTTTCTGCGTAGCCTTGGCCCCCTCCATCGCCGTCAGTTCCTCTTCCTCCTTCTCTAATTTTACCTTGCAGATGACACGGATGAGGATGATCGCGCCGATGATACCCAGCACGCCTAAGGGATAGGCACAGGCGTAGGCAGAAGCTATCTGCGGGGCATTATCGCCGTAGACAGAACCCAACGCCTCGTTGGCAGCACCAAGACCAGGCGTGTTCGTAACAGCTCCATAGAGCGTACCCACCATCATGGGCAGCGAAGTGCTGTCTTTACTGTCGAAGAACACGAAATAGCAACCGAACATCACCAAGATGTTCAGCACAATCATCGTAGCAGCCAAACCGTTGAGCTTGACGCCAGCCGTACCGAAGCTCTCGAAGAAGCCTGGGCCCACCTGCAAGCCTATCATAAAGACAAACAGAATGAGGCCGAAGTCCTGAACGAAAGTCAGAATATCAACAGGTGCCGTAAAGCCGATATGTCCAGCTACAATGCCAGCGAAGAGCACAAAGGTGACGCCCAACGACACACCGCCTACCTTGATCTTGCCTAGATAGACGCCAATGGCGATGACGACGGCGTATAGCAAAGCTATATGCGCCACCGACTCATTATTGGTGAAAAGTTGAGTAAGCCACTCCATATGTTACTTCTTGAGAGCTGCGATACTCTGTTTCAAGGCAGCAATCTTCTCCTCGGCATCGCTCTGCTTCTTGCGCTCCATAGCCACAACGGCCTCAGGAGCGTTCTGCACAAAGCGCTCGTTGGAGAGCTTCTTCATCACGCCGGCAAGGAAGCCTTCTAGATGCTGTAGCTGGGCCTCCATCTTCTCAATCTCGGCCTTCACGTCGATGAGACTGCCAAGGGGAACGGCAAACTCGTCGGTATCCACCATAAATGTGCTGGCCATCGAATCCTTCGTGTCTACAATGCTTATTGTCTTCACGTTGGCCATTTTCTTTACGATATCGTTGTAAGCCTCGTAGCGGTTCTGTCCCACCACCTGCAACTCCATTTGCTCCTTGGGGGCTATGTTTTTCTGGCTGCGGACAGTGCGGACGCCAGAGACGACCTGCTTCACCTGCTCGATGTCGGCGATGAGCTTCTGTTCCTCAGCGGACAAAGCGCTGAGCACCAACTCGTCGCGCATGATGCTCTCACCCGGCTTACGGTCGTAGAGGGCCTGCCACAGTTCCTCAGTGATGAAGGGCATGAAGGGATGCAACATCTTCAGGAGAATTTCGAAGAAGTGCAGCGTAGCGTCGTAGGTCTCACGGTCGATGGGCTGCTGTTTGCCATCCACGTAGGTAGGCTTCACCATCTCCAAGTACCACTGTGAGAACTCATCCCAGAAAAGCTTGTAGACTGTCATCAGGGCATCGTTAATGCGGTACTTCGAGAAATGGTCTTTCAACTCCGCATCGGCCTGCTTCAGCTTGGCCTCCATCCAGGCGACAGCCGTCTTGTTAGCCGACGGAGAAGCGCCAGGCACATCGGTCACCTGCCAGCCCTTGACAAGGCGGAAGGCATTCCAAATCTTGTTGTTAAAGTTGCGGCCCTGCTCGCAGAGTGCCTCGTCGAAGAGAATGTCGTTGCCTGCAGGAGCCGAGAGCATCATACCCATACGGACGCCGTCGGCACCATATTTGTCAATCAGCTCGATAGGATCAGGGCTGTTACCCAGGCTCTTCGACATCTTGCGGCCCAGCTTGTCGCGCACAATGCCGGTGAAGTAGACGTTCTTGAAAGGATACTTACCCATATACTCCTCACCGGCCATGATCATACGGGCCACCCAGAAGAAGATGATATCAGGGGCAGTCACCAAGTCGCTAGTGGGATAATAATAGTTGATTTCCTCGTTACCTGGATTGCGGATGCCATCAAACAGGCTGACAGGCCAGAGCCACGAGCTGAACCAAGTATCGAGGGCGTCCTCATCCTGCCGTAAGTCACTCAATTGCAAGTCATTGTTACCACTTTCCTTACGTGCCAGTTCAAGGGCTTCCTCGGCCGTTTCAGCCACGACAAACTTCTCCTCATCATAGTAATAAGCAGGGATGCGATGGCCCCACCACAGCTGACGGCTGATGCACCAGTCCTGAATGTTCTCAAGCCAGTTCTTATAGGTGTTGACGTATTTCTGAGGATAGAAGTGCATCTCACCCTCCATCACAGGCTTCAGGGCAATCTCTGCAAAATGACCCATCTTGAGGAACCACTGCAACGAGAGGCGGGGCTCGATGGCTGTATCAGGATTACGCTCCGAATAGCCCACCTTGTTCGTGTAGTCCTCAATCTTCTCCATCAGACCTGCTGCCTGCAAATCCTTCACAATCTGCTTTCGACAGTCCATACGGTCCATGCCCACATAGAGAGGCGACTGCTCGCTGATGGTACCATCGGGGTTGAAGATGTCAATGGTCTCTAAGTTATGTGTCTTACCCAGCATGTAGTCGTTGGTATCATGGGCTGGCGTGACTTTCAGACAGCCAGTACCGAACTCGATATCGACGTAACGGTCCTCGATGACGGGGATGACACGATTCACCAAGGGAACGATGACCTTGCGACCCTTGAGCCACTGGTTCTTCGGGTCTTTGGGGTTGATACACATGGCCGTATCGCCCATGATAGTCTCAGGACGAGTGGTGGCTACAACGGCATAGTAGCCTTTCTCATCTTTGTGGATGACGTTGCCCTCCGTCCCGTCTGTTGCGATGGTATCGCAACAAACAGAACCATCGGCATTGGCCACGTAATATTTCAGGTGGAACAGGTGGCTCTTCTCCTCTTTGTAGACAACTTCTTCGGTTGAGAGGGCGGTAAGGGCTTTGGGATCCCAGTTCACCATGCGCAAGCCCCGATAGATATACCCCTTGCGATAGAGGTCGACAAAGACTTTGATGACACTCTCGCTGCGCTCCTCGTCCATAGTGAAGGCAGTACGGTCCCAGTCGCAGCTGGCACCCAAACGGCGCAACTGCTTCAGGATGATGCCACCGTGCTCATGCGTCCAGTCCCAAGCATGCTTCAAGAACTCATCGCGCGTAAGGTCACGCTTCTTGATGCCCTCAGCGGCCAGCTTCTTCACCACCTTGGCCTCTGTAGCGATAGAGGCATGGTCAGTGCCGGGCACCCAGCAGGCATTCTTGCCCTCCATGCGGGCACGACGCACCAAGATGTCCTGAATGGTGTTATTGAGCATGTGGCCCATGTGAAGCACACCCGTCACATTGGGTGGCGGAATCACGATTGTATAAGGTTCTCTACCGTCAGGCTTGCTGGCAAACAATTTGTTGTCAAGCCAATACTGATACCACTTACCCTCGACTTCGCGAGGGTCGTATTTGCTACCAATTTCCATAAAATAAAAAAGCTTTCTCTATTTGGGCTGCAAAGTTACAAAAAAAGTGAAAAATAAAAAAGCAAAACTGAAGAATTTGATATTACTTTTGTTTTTTTTACTTTTCACTTTCAACCCCTGCTCGCTTTCAACCATTCAGCGCACATCTCTGCACAGCGCTCGCCATCGACACCTGCCGAGACAATGCCGCCAGCGTATCCTGCGCCCTCACCGCATGGGAAAAGGCCCTGAATACGCACGTGCTGAAGTGTTTCGTTATCGCGGACGATGCGCACCGGCGACGATGTACGTGTTTCGACGCCAATCATCACAGCCTCGTTAGTCAAGAAGCCATGAGCCTGACGGCCAAATGCCTTGAAGCCTTGCTGTAGACGCGACACTATGGGTTTGGGCATCCAAAAATGCAAGGGCGAAGCGACTAAACCCGGTGCGTATGATGAACGCGGAAGGTCATAGCTCAGTCTTCCGTTGACAAAGTCGGCCATTCGCTGAGCCGGTGCCGTCTGCTTCCTATTGGCTTGCTGCCAGCACAACCGCTCCAACTCTTCCTGATAGTGCAACACACGTAGCACGTCGTCACCCTCAATATCTTCAGGGCGCAACTCCACCACCATGCCTGAGTTACTCCATTGCGTTCCTCGGTTAGCCGGGCTCATACCGTTTACAACGACCTGTTCAGGACCTGTGGCGGCAGGGATAACGAAGCCACCAGGACACATACAGAAAGAATAGACACCACGTCCGTCAACTTGCGTCACGAAACTATACTCGGCTGCGGGCAGCCATTGTCCCCTTCCCTCTTTCCTGTGATACTGAATTTGGTCAATCAGCTTTGAGGGATGCTCCAATCTCACACCGACAGCTATGCCTTTAGCCTCTAGTTCAATTTTTTCTTGAGACAAATATCTATAAACGTCTCTGGCTGAGTGACCTGTAGCAAGAATGACGGGTCCGTAGAATTCTTTTTCATTGACCATTGAACATTGACCACTGATCATTTGCTGCGCCTTCACGCCAACGACAAAACAGTCAATATTCAATGGTGAATGGTCAATGATCAGCCCTACCATCTTGGTTTGGAAATGCACCTCGCCTCCACATTTTATTATAGTGTTGCGCATAGCCTCGATAACCTGTGGCAGGCGGTCGGTGCCGATATGCGGGTGTGCATCGGCCAGGATAGCCGTCGAGGCGCCATGCTGGCAAAAGACATTGAGAATCTTCTCGATGTTGCCGCGTTTTTTCGAGCGTGTGTAGAGTTTGCCATCGGAGTAGGCGCCTGCCCCACCCTCGCCAAAGCAGTAATTGCTCTCACAGTCCACCTGTTGTGTACGGGCGATAGCCGCCAGGTCTTTCTTACGCTCGTGCACGTCCTTACCGCGTTCCAGCACAATGGGCCTCAGCCCAAGCTCAATGAGTCGCAAAGCAGCAAAGAGGCCACCAGGGCCGGCACCCACGACGATGACCTGAGGTTTGTCGGATACATCTGGATAGTCGGTATGCACGTATTCATCATCCAACGGTAGCTCGTTGATGTAGATGCGCACCTTCAGATTGACAAAGATAGTACGCTGACGAGCGTCAATGGAGCGCTTCAGTATGCGCACGCCCTTCAGGGCACTCAGAGCAAGTCCCTTCTCTTCAACCACATGCTGCCTCAACAACGTGGAGTCGGCAGCCACCTCGGGCAGAACGCGTAATTGCAATTCCTGTATCATGATGCAAAGATAAGCGTCAAGCGTTCCGCTTTTCCCACTCTATGGCTTTCTGTTGGTTGGCCACAAGGAAGTCGATATCATCGAGTCCTTCCATGAGACAATGTTTCTTATAGGCATTGATGTCGAAGTGTTCGCTGTGGCCCGTAGCCTTGTTAGTGACGGTCTGCTGAGGCAAGTCGACGGTAACCTCGGTCTTCGCATCGGCCTTGATGCTGTCGAAGAGCTCCTGCAGGAACGGCTCGCTGACCTGTATGGGCAGCACAAAATTATTGAGCTCGTTCTGCTTGTGGATGTCGGCGAAGAAGCTGCTGATGACCACACGGAAGCCGTAGCCCGCAATGGCCCAGGCTGCATGTTCACGCGAAGAGCCAGAGCCGAAGTTGCGGCCTGCCACGAGAATGACGCTGCCAGCATAGGCGGGGTCGTTGAGCACGAAGTCCTTCACCGGCTTTTCATCCCTGTCGTAGCGCCAGTCGCGAAACAGATTCTGTCCGAAGCCTTCTTTGTCGGTGGCTTTCAGGAATCGAGCAGGAATAATCTGGTCGGTATCTACGTTCTCTATCGGCAGTGGAACACAGGTGCTGGTGATGACGTTAAATTTCTGTTTCATAGTTGATTATCTTTTCCTCAAAGATCATTATCTAATTATTGTGACTCATGGCCTCGCGTCTGCTCGACAAGCTCTTCAAGGCCGGGCACACATTCTTCGATGAGCGTACTCAGTCTGCCTCTCGCTAATTTCAGATTGCCGCCGCCACACGTTTTGTAGCCAGAGAAAAACGGGGCACTGCCTTTGTACAGCTCCAGGCTCTCTGACGTGCAGCCGGTGGCAGCAGAAACTTTTTCTTTGACTTTTTTCACGCCAGTGTCCTGCAGTTTCCCTACAAAACGCTTAAAGTCTGCGGCTGTCATAGGAAATTGTTTGGTGAGCAGCGTCTCGCTATAGTTGCTGACGGCAACTTCAATATTGCTCTCTGTTACTGTCACCTTGTAGGAACGATAATAATCCGGAGCGACGGAAGCATCATGGTGGCAGTATACCACCTTCGTTACCTGGACCCAATCCTTACCAGTGACTTTCTGGCCATTAGAAAACAGTCCCGTGATGACGCAAAGAAGAGACATAAGACTGATCATCTTTTCACGATTGATTATTATGGTTTAACTTTCAGCCATCAACGGTCTCGGATCGGTGATGACTCCAGTGACAGCAGCTGCGGCAGCAGTGAGCGGCGAGCAGAGAATGGTGCGTGCACCAGGACCCTGACGGCCTTCGAAATTGCGGTTGCTGGTCGAGAGGCTGAGCTTTCCGGCAGGCACCTTGTCATCGTTCATGGCGAGACAGGCAGAGCAGCCGGGCTGGCGTATCTCGAAGCCGGCAGCCTCGAGCACGGCGTCGAGCCCTTCGTCCTGAATCTGCTGAAGGACTGCCCATGAACCCGGCACCAGCCAGGCCGTAATGCCGTCGGCCTTCTTCCGCCCTTTGACAATAGAGGCAAAGGCACGGAAATCCTCAATGCGACCATTGGTGCAGGCTCCCAGGAAGATGTAGTCGACGGGAGTACCCAACAGCTTCTGGCCTGGCTTGAAGCCCATGTATTCCAGCGCCTTTGTCTCCCCTCCTTGGGAGGGGATGGGGGAGGCTATTCCTATCCCCATGCCAGGATTGGTTCCATAAGTAATTCGAGGTTCGATATCTTCCGCACTGAATATCAGTTCCTTATCAAATGTGGCATCATCGTCACTCTTCAGCGTGCGCCAGTAGGCGACGGCCTTGTCCCACGCCTCTCCCTTGGGGGCATATTCCTTTCCTTTGAGATAATCGAAGGTCACATCATCGGGAGCGATAAAGCCGCCGCGAGCGCCCATCTCTATGGAAAGGTTGCACAGCGTCAGACGACCTTCCATCGACATCTCGCGAATCGTCTCACCGGCATACTCCACGAAATAGCCCGTAGCGCCGCTGGTGGTCAGCTGTGCCATCAGGTAGAGCGCCACATCCTTCGGCGTCACTCCCCTACCCAACCGGCCGTCGATGGTGATGCGCATCGTCTTCGGTTTCTGCTGCAAAATGCATTGCGAGGCCATCACCATCTCTACCTCTGAAGTACCGATACCGAAGGCCACAGCGCCCATGGCGCCATGCGTTGACGTGTGGCTGTCGCCACAGACGATGGTCATGCCTGGCAGAGAAAGTCCCTTCTCAGGCCCCACTACGTGGATGATGCCATTGTCTTTCGAGAACATACCAAAATGCTTCAGTCCAAATTCCTTGGCATTACGTTCCAGCGTCTCCACCTGCTTCCTCGACACAGGATCTTCAATGGGTTTGTCCTGATCGTGTGTCGGCGTGTTATGGTCGGGCATACAGACGATACGTTCAGGTCTGAAGCATTTCAGCCCGCGTTTCCTCATGCCGTCGAAAGCCTGCGGCGACGTCACTTCATGACAGTACAGTCGGTCAATATAAAGTTGTGTGGGACCGTCGGGGATATTCTGTACGACGTGACTATCCCAGATTTTATCGAAGAGGGTAGAGCCCACCCCCTTCCCCTCCCCAAGGGAGGGGGGATTAGTTACTTTGCTAATCGTCTTTTCCATTTTTCCATTCAATTTAAACATCCATCCCATCGGGAGGGCTTGAGTGGGCCCTTTCCCCTCCCTCACAGGGAGGGGTTGGGGGAGGGTCTGCTGGTTTCTATCTCTTAAATTTATTGATACAGTCAATATATGCCTCGACCGAAGCCGTCACAATGTCGGTATTGGCACCGAAGCCATAGTAGAGCTGTCCTTCATATTCCACCTGCATGTGTACCTTGCCCACGTCGTCGCTACCCTTCGATATGGCCTGAATGGTAAACTCCTTCATCGTCATCTGCTTCATGATGATGCGCTTAAGGGCCTTGATGGCAGCGTCGACAGGACCGTTACCGCTAGAGGCCGCCTCAAACTTCTGTCCGCTGATGTCTAAGCCTATCGAGGCTACGCTCTTCACGCCCTTACCCGTGGTCACCTGCAGGAAGTCGAGCTTCACAGCATGCTGTTCGGCGGTGTCAGCACCGGCCAGCATCAGCACGTCGGCATCGCTCACCTCCTTCTTCAGGTCGGCCAGCTGCAAGAACTTCTCGTATATCTTATCCACTTTCTTCTCATCACTCACGTCTACGCCATAGGCATGGAGACGGTGTTTCAAAGCGGCACGTCCGCTGCGGGCGGTCAATACGATGCTGTCGATGTCGATGCCCACGTCCTTGGGATTCATGATCTCGTAGGTCTGCACGTTCTTCAGAACGCCGTCCTGATGGATACCGCTCGAATGGGCAAAGGCGTTGCGACCCACGATGGCCTTGTTGGGCTGCACGGGCATGTTCATCAGCGAACTGACCATACGGCTGGTAGGATAGATTTTTATCGTGTTGAGATTGGTGTCGATGCCGATGCCCTTGTGGCACTTCAGTATCATCGCGATCTCCTCCAACGACGTGTTGCCGGCCCTTTCGCCAATGCCGTTGATGGTCACCTCCACCTGACGGGCGCCGTTCAGCACGCCCTCCAGCGTGTTGGCTGTGGCCATGCCCAGGTCGTTGTGGCAATGGGTGGAGATGATGGCCTTGTCAATGTTGTCGACGTGCTCCTTCAGATACTTGATCTTCTGGCCGAACTCGATGGGCAGACAATAGCCCGTGGTGTCGGGGATGTTAACGACGGTTGCTCCCGCCTTGATGACGGCCTCGATGACCTGGGCCAGGAAGGCGTTGTCGGTGCGGCCGGCATCCTCGGCATAGAACTCCACGTCGTCCACAAACTGACGCGCATACTTCACGGCCCACACGGCACGCTCGAGGATATCCTCACGCGTAGTCTGGAACTTGTATTTGATATGCTCATCGCTGGTGCCGATGCCCGTATGGATACGCTTGCGCTTGGCATACTGCAGGGCTTCTACGGCCACGTCGATATCTTTCTGCACAGCTCGCGTCAGCGCACAAATGGTAGGCCACGTCACGGCCTTCGAAATCTCGATAACCGAGTGATAGTCGCCGGGAGAACTAATGGGGAAGCCAGCCTCAATCACGTCGACGCCCAATTGCTCCAGCGCCTTCGCTACCTGTATCTTCTCTACAGTGTTCAACTGACATCCTGGCACCTGCTCGCCATCGCGCAGCGTGGTGTCAAAAATAAATAATCTGTCTGTCATTTTTGGTTTCTATTTCTATCTTTTTACCTTAAAACGGTTGCAAAAATAAACATTTTTCGATAACAAAGCAAGAAATTGAAAGAATTTTTACAGAAACGGCAAGAAATTGATATTATTTCTCAATTTTTTCGATTTTTACATCTCCAGGCTTGAACAACAGACCTGTGCAGCGGGTGGCATCGGCCTTATACTCCTTCAGCTCGATGGCGCTCCAGTTGATCTGGTCGGTACGCTGTGCCAACGGAGCATGGGGGATGATGCTGCCATCGCGCACAAGGATAATGGCAGGAATAGGACCGGCCTCAATAGTTTGATAGCCGTCACCGTACACTCTCCCTGTCTGATAGTCAATCCACTTGGAGTTGCCTCTGTTCCCTTCAAAGGAAGGGAGATAGACAGTACGGGCAGTGCCAGACTCAAGCAGCGGGGCAACCAGCATCTGCGAACCAAACATATACTCATCCTCCACAAGCCAGGCACCCGGGTCATGCGGGAACTCCACCAACAAGGCACGCACCATAGGCAATCCACGCTCTGAGCAGTCTTTTGCCTGGGCGTAGACATAGGGCATCAGCCGATACTTCATCTCTGCACACTGACGAAAAGCCTGTGTGAAGCTCTCGCTGATGAGCCAAGGCTCCGTAGGCGGTGCGCCGTGCGCCCTCGTGTGTGAACTCAGGAAACCGAATGGCAGCCAACGACGGTAGATATCCTCAGGCGAGGCGGTGACAAAACCGCCCATGTCGTGACTCCAAAAAGAGAAACCGCTCAGTCCGAAAGAGAGACCGCCACGCAGATCGCCCAACATACCTATATTATTAGTAGCAGCGTCGCCACCCCAATGCAGGGCATAGCGCTGAGAGCCGGCCCATGCCGAGCGTGCCCAGATGATACCCTCTCCTGGATACTGCCGCTCCACAGCCTCCCACAATGCCTTGTTGTAGCGCAGCGGATAGAGGTTGTGCTCATAAAGCCCGCCCTTGCCGCTGTGATAGAAGCCATTATAGGGTGCGGCCTCGCCGAAGTCGCATTTGATAGTCGAGACGCCCTGCTTCAGCAGACTCGTAATCTTCGACTGATACCAGCTGACGGTCTCAGGATTTGAGAAGTCGAGGATAGCATCCTCTACGGGCATACCGCCTGTAGCGTTCTTCACGTGCAGGCCACGCTCAATGATCTCAGGGAAGAAACGGTTCTTAGGCGTAAAGTATGGCAACTGCCACAGGCAGGTATGAAAGCCGTCTTTGGCCAACTGTTTCAGCATCTTCTCCGGCGACGGGAAGCGGTCTTTGGCAAACTCATAGTCGCACTGCCAGTCGGTGCCGAACCAGCCCGTGTCGAAATGGATGACGTCGGCTGGTATGCGGTTGTCGCGCAACTTCTTGGCAATGTCAAGGCCCTCCTCCTGCGAGAAATAGGTGATGCGGCTCATCCACGTGCCGAAACTCCACAGCGGCGGCATGGGACTCTTGCCCGTGATGTTGGTATACTCGTCAAGGATATCCTTCGGCTCACCGAAGAAGACGAAGAAGTCTATCTGCTCATCGGCCATGAAAAGGCGCTGTGCACCGATGTAGGAGGCGCCGAAGTCAGCAGTGATGGGAGCCGACGTGTGCATGAAGATGCCATAGCCGCGATTCGAGAAATAGAAGGGCACAGGCTTGTACATGCCGTCGGTCTCAGGCCCCTGCGGGTCAGTGACGCTGAGGTGCACCTTCTGACCCACCTTGTTCAGGGACGTGAACGACTCGCCACAGCCGTAGATGCGCTCGCCGGGCGAGAGCAGGAATACGGGATTCACCGAGCGCGAGTTGTCGCTGCCACGTTTGATGAAAGAGAAAGGCAGCAGCTTCACCTGCGTAGAGTCATTGTCAATGATATGGCGTGACTGCGTCAGCAGGCGGCCCTTGGCATCCTTCAGCACCAGGCGGAAGGGGTAGCGCTGAATCTCAATACAGCCAAAGTCTGAGCTGAAGGAGATGGCACGGTCATTTTCTCCACTCCTGCACAAGGGACTGCCGGGAGCTGTCTTCGCCTTGAACGCATCGCTGAACATCGGGTCGTCGGCATCCTTGTCATTCGGCATGACGGGTGTGGTCAGCAGGCGGATACGGGCCGTCCTGGGCGTTACGAACTCGATGCTGAGCCGCAGCTCAGGGTCATTGTCGTAGGCAGCGTCAGGAAAGTCCAGCATCTGCATCCTCACCGGCCAATAGCCGTTCAAGTTAAAAGCCTGACGCGGCGACAGGCGATAGCGCTTCCATTGCACCGTTCCCTCACCCTTCGCCTTGTCGAATGACACCAGCGAATCGGCCAGGAAATAAGTATTGCTAAGGTCGTTGAAGTCGGTTGACACATCCTTGGGCATACACTGCAGGTACTGCACGCCTGCATTGGTCTGGATCTGTGCTTGTGCCCCCATGGCGGCCAGCATCGCCAGCAAAATGAATGTCTTTCTCATCTCTTTCGTTTTATTGACTATCAGTTTGCAAAGATAGTGCAAAAAATAAAAACAAGAAAACAAAACAGCATATATTTTTGGCATATTGGAGAGATAGTCAGTACGACCTGCTCAATGTGGCCATTGCCAATCCCAAGGATAAAGAGGAGTTGGCTCTTCACATCTGTGGCAGTATTTGTGTATTGTTTTATATCAATAATTTACGTGTTAAACGGTAGAAAAGTGAAACCATAGATTCTATGAACAACAAAGATGACGAGCCATTAATGCAACGGACTGTCGAGGCTTTGATTTCGTCTAACCCCCTCACGCTCGACATAGCTCAAGCAAGCTTGGCTCTGTTCTCGCTTAATCGGGGCTTTCTTTAGGGATATACTGGATTTGATGTAAAAATTCGGGGACGAAGCATACGAAAGTGCTCCGTCCCCGAATGATAGCGCCTCGTTGATAGCTGGTCCAGCCGTCGTCATCGTGATTCTGGAAGCCGGTAACGCGGAAGGTAGTCTCACTGCTGTATTCATTAACCTCTGGTGTAGGGGCAGGCACGGAGGCCTGCCCCTACACCGGGCAACCGCACAGGTCGAAAAAAAACGCCTGCGGATGGCGCGGGTGGCCTCCGCAGGCATGTCGGGGGTGAAATTCGGTCAGTTTATTCCTCGTCGTCCCAGCCGCTGTTGCCGCGGCTCCAGGCGCTGCCCACCTCTTTGCTTTGCACCTTCGTGTTCATGCCGTTGGCATCAAGGCTGCCGCTCAGGATGCATGCACGCTGCTGAATCTTCACCACGTTCGTTGCGGGCTTCATATATGCTTTCTTTGTCATAGTTGTGTCCTCCTTTGCTTTATTTGATTACTTTCTTACCGTTCACAATATACAGACCCTTC
>JAILAA010000081.1 GCA_024681875.1 Prevotella sp. | reverse complement strand
GATAGATAATACCGAAAGTGCGATGTTGACAAACAGCATCAAGAAGCCGTTCATTACTATTCCCTTAAACTGAAATTCTTTTGTTTCCATAATCTTAATTTTAAAGTGATATCATTTTGATATTGCAAAGATATATCATTCTGAAATTATTTTCCAAATTTTTCCGCTTGATTTAAAGATAATTAACGGATTTTTTTGTACCTTCGCAGCAGAATTACTAAAAAACTATTGAAATCTACAATGAAACAAACGAAAACCCTGTTGTTCGTGATGCTGTTGGCAATGGTTTGCCTGACGGCTGAAGCTATCGAGAGAAAGAAGTTTAATTTCAACAGCGAGTGGCGCCTCTGCGTGGGCGATTTTCCCGAGGCTGCCAACCCTGGTTACGACGATAGTCAGTGGCAGCGGGTGACATTGCCCTATGCCTTCAACGGAGATGAGGCTTTCCGCAAGGATATCGTCGACCTGACCGACACCATCAGTTGGTACCGGAAGAAGTTCAATGCCACAAGTGATATGCTGGAGGGAAAGGTCTTCGTAGAGTTCGAGGGCGTCCGTCAGGGTGGTGATTTCTATATCAACGGCCATCATTTGGGGTTCAGCGAGAACGGCGTGATGGCCTGCGGCTTCGACCTTACACCTTATATAATAAAAGGAGAGAATACGATGGCCGTTCGCTGCGACAATTCGTGGACCTACCGTTCGCGCCAGTACGAGAGCCGCTACCAGTGGAACGACCGCAATTTCAATGCCAACTACGGCGGCATTCCCAAGAATGTCTGGCTGCATGTCACCGGGAAACTCTACCAGACGCTGCCGCTCTACAGTAATCTCGGCACGACTGGAACCTACGTCTATGCCACCGATTTCGATATTGCGGCGCGGTCAGCCGTGGTGCATGTAGAGAGTCAGGTGCGCAATGAGGACAGTCGCGAGCGTTCGTTCCGCCTTTTTGCCAAGGTGCTGAACGCCGACAACTACGTGTCGGCCATCATTCCCGGCGAGCGCGTGACGCTACAACCTGGCGAAACCCGGAACGTCACCATGCAGAGGAAACTCGAGGGACTGCACTTCTGGTCGTGGGGCTATGGATATCTCTACACCGTCAAGACCTATTTGGCCGAGGACGGTGCAGATGCCCGTCCTATGGACCTTAACGCAGAGAACGATCAAGTGGTCACGCGTACCGGATTCCGCAAGACACGATTCGCCGGAGGAAAGATATGGCTTAACGACCGTGTGCTGATGATGCATGGCTATGCACAGCGCACGTCGAACGAGTGGCCTGGTGTGGGACTTTCCGTTCCGGCCTGGCTCAGCGACTACTCCAACGGACTAATGGTGAAGTCGAACGGCAATCTTGTCAGATGGATGCACGTCACGCCCTGGAAGCAGGACATCGAGTCGTGCGACCGTGTGGGACTCATTCAGGCCATGCCTGCCGGTGATGCTGAGAAGGACGTAGAGGGTGCCCGATGGGAGCAGCGCGTGGAACTGATGCGCGACGCCATTATCTATAACAAAAACAATCCCTCCATTCTCTTCTACGAGTGTGGCAACGAAAGTATAAGCCGTGAGCACATGCTGGAGATGAAGGCTATCCGCGATGCCTATGATCCGTATGGCGGACGTGCTATCGGAAGTCGCGAGATGCTCGACATTGACGAGGCAGAATACGGCGGCGAGATGCTGTATATCAACAAAAGCAAAAAACACCCCATGTGGGCCATGGAGTATTGTCGCGACGAGGGGCTGCGCAAATACTGGGACGAGTGGAGCTACCCCTACCACAAGGAAGGCGACGGCCCGCTCTATCGTAATCAGCCCGCACCCGACTATAACCATAACATGGATCAACTGGCCATAGAGATGGTGCGCCGCTGGTATGACTACTGGCGTGAGCGTCCCGGCACGGGCACGCGGGTATCATCGGGCGGTGTAAAGATTGTTTTCTCCGACACGAACACGCACCATCGTGGCGAATCGAACTACCGCACCAGCGGTGTCACTGATGCAATGCGTATTCCGAAGGACGCCTTCTTCGTGCATCAGGTGATGTGGAACGGATGGGTGGAGCCGGAAGAAACGAAGACATATATCATCGGCCATTGGAACTATGAAAAAGGAACGAACAAGCCCGTTTATGTCGTTTCCACAGGCGATGCCGTAGAGTTGCTTCTGAATGGAAAGAGCCTGGGATACGGCCACCAAAGCTACCGTTATCTTTTTTCTTTCGACAATGTACCTTATGAGCCTGGTACGCTGGAGGCCATTGCCTCTGATGGCAGTCGCTACAAGCTGGAAACAGCAGGCGAGCCATATCAGCTTCAACTTACAGCTATAGAAAACCCAGAAGGAACAAAGGCCGACGGTGCCGATATGATACTCTTCCAAGTGGAGGTACTCGACAAGCAGGGACGCCGTTGTCCGCTCGACGACCGTACCATTTATTTCGAGCTCTGGGGTGAAGCCAAATGGATTGGTGGCATCGCTTCCCGCAACAATCAAGCATTACAGCGACCTGACAATCATCGTCCAGAAGGACTTCTCGACGCGGCTGCCACAAAGAATATCTCTGACAATTATGTCGGCAGTTATCATCTTCCTGTGGAATGTGGCATCAACCGCGTACTTGTGCGTACCACTGCCAAAGCTGGCGAAATCCATCTCTCTGCCTACGCTGAAGACGTGAAGCCTGCATACATGGAAGTGAAAAGTGAAGAAGTGAAAAGTGAGAAGCATTTGCCACAACTGACCCTGAAAGGCCAGTTGGACAGGGGCGAGACGCCGCTCACTCTTTCCTATACAGACCAGGCTTGGGGCGTGAACATTGCTTCCGCTAAGGCTGGCTATGACTCAGAACATGCTTCCTACAGCTACGACGACAATGAACTCTCAGAATGGAAGAACGATGGCCGTCTCTCCACTGCCTGGATAAGCTACAAGCTCGAAAGGAAAGCCGCCATCGACGACATCTGCCTGAAGCTCACTGGCTGGCGTCTGCGCAGTTATCCCCTAGAGGTTTATGCCGGCAAGACCCTCATCTGGAGCGGTGAGACAGAGCGCAGCCTCGGCTATATCCACCTGACACCCATAAAACGAGTCAAAACCGACGAAATCACCATCCGCTTGAAGGGTGCAGGCAAAGACAAAGATGCTTTTGGTGGTATAGTAGAGGTGGCAGAACCCGCCGCTGGAGAGTTAGACCTTTTCAAAGCCAAGAAAGGCGGCGAGACCAACCATGAACTCCGCATCGTAGAAGTAGAGTTCATAGAACACAGGAAAACATGATAAAATACTTCACGCAATCACCTTTTTGCCTAAAAATTTGGATATTCCGCTAAGCCTTTGTACCTTTGCATGATGCAAGTTATCTACGAGGACAATCACATTATCGTTGTGGCGAAGCGTAGCGGCGAGATTGTGCAAGGTGACAAGACGGGCGACGAGCCTCTGGCGGAAACCGTGAAGACTTATCTGAAAGAGAAGTATCAGAAGCCGGGGAATGTCTTCCTGGGTGTTGTGCACCGCTTAGACAGGCCCGTCAGCGGCTTGGTGGTCTTTGCCCGCACATCAAAAGCGCTGACCCGCTTGAACAAGATGTTCGCCTCAGGCGAGGTGCATAAGACGTATTGGGCAATATGTGCAACGGATGAACACGGAATTACACGGAATGATAATAATAAAGTCCGTGTGAGTCCGTGTTCTTTTGTTGCAAATAATCATCCAGTGCTGCTTACCCACTGGCTCACCCGCAACGAGCAGCAGAACAAGTCATACGCCCACGACCATGAGGTGCCTCATTCGAAGAAGGCACAGCTTCGCTATCGTGTCCTGGCATGTGGCGAGCGCTATCAGCTGTTGGAGGTGGAACTGCTCACCGGTCGCCATCACCAGATTCGCTGTCAGCTGGCCGCTGCAGGTATACCTATCCGCGGCGACCTGAAGTACGGGGCGCCACGCTCCAATCCCGATGGCAGCATCTCGCTGCTGTCACGACGCGTGCAGTTCGTACACCCAGTCTCAGGACAGGACATTTTACTTGAAGCTCCCCTACCCGATGACCCGTTGTGGGGTATTTTGACTTCAGGCCTTTCAGACTTTAGACTTTAGACTTCAGACTTTAGATAAGATGAATTTTGACAGCTATAATATTGAGGCGATACGACATGACTTTCCGATACTTGAGCGGCAAGTGCATGGCAAGCCATTGGTTTACTTAGACAATGCCGCAACCACACAGAAGCCTCTCGCAGTGCTTGACGCCATGCGCAATGAGTACCTAAACCAGAATGCCAATGTGCACCGCGGTGTGCATTACCTCTCGCAGAAAGCCACCGAGCTGCACGAAGCAGCCCGCGAGCGCGTCCGCAGCTTCATCAACGCCCGCTCGACCCATGAGATTGTCTTCACACGTGGCACGACAGAGGCCATCAACCTGGTGGCATCTTCCTTCTGTCAGTCGCAGATGAAGGCAGGCGACGAGGTGCTCGTCACTGATATGGAGCACCATTCGAACATCGTGCCTTGGCAGATGCAGGCCTTGCAACGGGGCATCGTGGTCAGACACCTGCCTATCACCGACGACGGGTCGTTGCGTACTGACCTGCTCGACGAGTACATCACCGAGCGCACCCGCCTCATCAGCCTGACCCATGTCAGCAACGTCTTAGGCACTGTGAATCCTGTCAAGGAGATCACTGCGCTGGCTCACAACCACGGCATCCCCGTTTTAGTGGACGCAGCGCAGAGCACACCCCACATGCCTGTAGACGTGAGCGACATCGGCTGTGACTTTATGGCCTTCAGCGGTCACAAGATGTATGGTCCCACGGGGGTCGGCGTGCTCTACGGTCGCGAGGAATGGCTCGACCGTCTGCCGCCGTATCAGGGTGGCGGCGAGATGATAGGCTCCGTGAGCTGGGAGAAGACAACGTGGAACGAGCTGCCGTTTAAGTTCGAGGCCGGCACACCCGACTATGTCGCCACGCATGGCCTTGCCACAGCTATCGACTATATGTGTGCCATCGGTCTCGACCAAATACATGCCCACGAGCAGCAGCTGCTTGGCTATTGCCATGACCAACTGTCGCAGATAGACGGTCTGCGCATCCTCGGACCTGTTTTGGCAACGGAAGAACACGGAAGGACACGGAAGGTTGATGCTAAAAAAGATGCTGTGGTGAGCTTTGTCATCGACGGCACGCACCCTATGGACGTAGGCACGCTGCTCGACCAGTTAGGCATTGCCGTGCGCACCGGTCATCACTGTGCACAACCACTGATAGAGCGCATGGGTCTCACCAGCACTGTGCGCGCCTCTTTCGCCATGTACAACACAATGGAGGAGGTAGACGCCCTCGTTGCTGCCCTGAAGAGAGTTATTCCGATGTTATTATAAAAAAGAGATGCTGCAAAGTCATTATTATAAAGGATTGGTTGAAGCGGGCACTGACGAGGCGGGACGCGGTTGCTTGGCTGGCCCCGTGTATGCTGCTGCCGTCATCCTGCCTGACAACTACCAGCATCCGCTGCTGAACGACTCGAAGCAGCTCAGCGACCGCCAGCGGCGCCTGCTGCGCTCCGACATAGAGCGTGATGCCGTGGCATGGGCCGTAGGCATCTGCTCTCCACAGGAGATTGACAAGATTAACATTCTCAACGCCAGCATCCTCGCTATGCACCGCGCCCTCGACGCTTTGGCAACGGATGAACACGGAATAACACGGAAAAATGATGAAAAAATCAGTGCGAGCCCGTGTTCGTCCGTTGCAAAAACAACCCCCGAGGCCGTCATCGTCGACGGCAACCGCTTCAAGCCTTGGCGCGACAAGCCCTATACCACCATCGTGAAAGGCGACGGCAAGATGATGGCCATCGCCGCCGCCAGCATCCTGGCCAAGACCTATCGTGACGACTGCATGATAGCCTTAGCACAACAATACCCGCAATATGGATGGGATCGGAACATGGGCTACCCCACCAAGCAGCACCGAGATGCCATCAGGAAATATGGTCTGACTGAACACCACCGCCTCACTTTCAACCAACTGGGCGTTAAGGAACTTGAAATACCATTTGCCGAATAAGGCGTACACGTTGCCTACACAAACAAATAACTACTTTTTCATATTGAAGCAGATGAAAGCCACAGCAAGACACTTACTATTCGCATTGGCCCTTGGCGTCGCCACCATGGTCAAGGCCCAGACCGACACCCTTTTCGTCTATTCGCCCGATGAGCGTCAGGGCCTGCACGCCGCTGTGCTCGACAGTACAGGCTGGCAGCACCTCGGACAGCTGTGCAGCAGCGACTACGGCACATGGGGTGTGGAGAAACGCATGTATCACCCCTCACTATGTCGTGCCAAGGACGGCACATGGCGCCTCGTATTCCAGGTGAACGACCGCTCGCCCCTCTTTGCCGCCGCCTATAGCCGCGACCTCGTGACATGGCGGCCGCAGGACTATCCACGCGTGAATGCTGCACAATGTCTGAAACCCGTAGTGACTCGCATAGAAGACACCTTCAACGTCTACTACCTTGACGGACAGGGGCATGCGCGGCGTATTGCGGCATCAAAGGACTTTCGCCGCTTTACCAACGACATCGCCATGCCCTTTGCAGACGAAAAGCTATGGCTAAGGGACAGCATCGTCGTCGACGGGCGACTGGTAGGCGGACAGAAATTCGCTGTCAGGACCGACGAAGCCAACTGCCTGCGCAACTTTTTCGAGGAGAGGGCACGCGATGGCCAGCTTAGCAGCGAGCGTATGCACGACGACAAGGAGCGCCTGGCCCATCTGCCACAAGTAATCAACGCCACCCTTACCGTACATACCGACAGCACAAAGTCCATCAGCGACAAACTCATAGGCATCTTCTTTGAAGACATCAGTTATGCTGCCGACGGCGGCCTCTATGCCGAGCTCATCCAAAACCGTGACTTCGAATACACGGAAAAGGATCATCGCGGCTGGAATGCCACCACTGCCTGGCATTCTTCGCGCCCCATAGAGATTGCCACTGAGCATCCCCTGCATCCCAACAATCCACACTACGCATTGCTATGGCCTGACACGCTGTGGAACGAAGGATGGAACGGAATACCCGTTGAAACAGGGAAGAAATACAATTTCTCCATGTATGTCCTTGCTGGCGGTCAGAAGCAGGTTTTTGACATACTATTAGTGGGGCAAAGCGGCAATGTGCTGGCCAAGAGTACACTCAAGACCCGTGCCAGCGACTGGAAGCAGTACACTACTGCGCTCACCGCCACGGCCAGCGATGAAAAAGCCCGATTGGTCATCGTGCCCCTGAAAGCAGCACATGTGGGTGTCGACATGATTTCGCTCTTCCCGCAAGACACCTTCAAGGGCCGCAAGAACGGTATGCGCAAAGATTTGGCCGAGACCATTGAGGCCCTGCATCCGAAGTTCGTGCGTTTCCCCGGCGGTTGTATGAGCCATGGTCAGGGTCTGGAGAATATTTACCACTGGAACCATACCGTAGGCCCATTAGAGAGCCGTAAGCCCGACTTCAACATCTGGAACTATCACCAGACGCGCGGCCTCGGCTTCTACGAATATTTCCAATTCTGCGAGGACATAGGCGCTGAACCACTGCCCGTGTTGGCCGGCGGCGTGCCCTGCCAGAACTCGGCCAACAACGCCGAGGGCATCGGCGGACAGCAGGGTGGCATCCCCATGGACGAGATGCCAGCCTATATCGATGAGCTGTGCAACCTCATTGAATGGGCCAACGGCGACCCCGCAACCAATGAATGGGCACGTATGCGCGCCGACGCCGGACATCCTGCTCCATTCAACCTGAAATACTTGGGTATCGGCAACGAGGACATCATCGGCACGGTCTTTGAGGACCGCTACGAGATGATTTGCAAGGCCATCCGCCAGCGCTATCCCGAGATTAAGCTCTGCGGCACTGTCGGCCCGTTCCACTGGCCCAGCGCCGACTATACCGAAGGATGGGACTTTACTCGCCGTCATCCCGACTACCAGTACATGACCGACGAGCACTACTATGAGTCAACAGGCTGGTTCATGCACCACCGAGACTACTACGACAATTACCCGCGTTTCTTGGATACCATAAGCAGCCCGAAGGTTTACTTAGGCGAATGGGCCGCCAGCACACGGGCACGCCGCCCCAACGTGGAGACAGCATTGGCTGAAGCACTCTATTTGACAGACATCGAACGCAATGGTGACATTGTGGAAATGACCAGCTATGCGCCCCTGCTCTGCAAGGAGAGCAATTCCAATTGGAATCCCGACATGATTTACTTCACAAACACCAATGTGCGCATTACTCCAGCCTACGAGGTACAGCGTCTCTTCTCCGTCAACAGTGGCGACAAGTGGATATGCACACAGCTTTCCAGTTTTTCTGA
>JAILAA010000067.1 GCA_024681875.1 Prevotella sp. | reverse complement strand
GCATTAGCTTGGAAATATCTATCGGCTCCGTTTCTGTCGGTCTTCGCCTTGTCAAAGGGTCTTGGGATTCTCTTATAGACCAAAACCACCTTTGCCCCTTCGCGAGCAAATGCAAACGCCGTGGTCGCTCCAATGCCCTGTGGATTGTTCGCTCCCGTAATCAGAGCCACTCTGTCCTTTAATCCGTAATCTACCATATCTCTTATTTCTTTAAATAGTTGTCCTTGTGTATAATCACCTTATTTGGCGGTAAAGTTACGAAAATTCGAGGGAAAAGTTGTACCTTTGCACCCGATTTTATAATAGTTTATGATATACAGGGCAAGAAAATGCCATAAACATGGTATGCAACATGCCATAAAAAGGCGATTGCCGGAACATGGATTTTGTCGTACCTTTGCAGCCAAAAAGGCTGCATTAAATAAATGAATATATGAACTTTGTATTTATATCACCACATTTCCCGCATACCTACTGGAATTTCTGCCAGCGGCTGAAGCAGAACGGAGTGACGGTGCTGGGCATTGCCGATGCGCCGTATGAGGGTCTGCCGACCATCCCTATTGGGACGTCTACCGTCATCGCCGCATCATTATGTGCGTAGGACAGGACTCGTGGGAGGATGAACTGCTCGACAGTACCCGACAGATGGATGCTCTGCTCAAGGAGAAAGACGTTCCTGCCTGGATCGACTACTGGGGTTTCGACTCCGCTCACGACTGGGCCTGGTGGCGCAAGCAGATCGTCTATTTCATCGATAAGCTGCTGGCACCAGACAGGGATTACGTCAATCTTCCTTCTATTCTGCCTTTCCGCCAAACTCGTTATACGATATGTTCTCTGGCTTCCATTTGTCCTTCGGTGTGGGACTTTCAGCCGGATGGCCAATGACAATGGTGCAAAGGGGGATGATTGTCTCGGGCAGCTTCAATGCCTTGGAGATAGAGGCAACACGCTCCTCCATGGGGTAGCCACCCGTCCAAACAGCTCCGAGACCAAGGGCATTAGCTGCCAGCAGGATGTTTTCAGTAGCAGCCGAGCAGTCCTGAATCCAGAATTCCTGGCCTTTGCCCTGCATCGTCTTTTCCATGTTGCCGCAGACCACGATGGCCAATGCACACTGTTCCAGCATACCGCCACGTCCTCCCGACAGTTCCTTCAGCTTGGCCTTGTCAGTGACGACTACGAAATGCCAGGGCTGTCTGTTGACGGCTGTGGGCGCAGCCATACCGGCACGCAGCATCGTCTCGATGTCAGCCTTTGAGACAGGCTCATCGGTGTATTGTCGGATGCTGGTTCGCGTCATGATGCTGCTTAGTATGGGATTCAACTCTCTGGTGATGTCGGCTTCAATATTGCTTATCTTATCCGTCGGCTCATAGCGTTTCACCACACGACCATCGCGAGAGACAAGGAACTTGGTGAAGTTCCACTTGATGTCGCTCTTCTTGTCGTAGTCGGCATCCTGTTTGCGGAGCATGCCGTCCATCATCTTTCCCCGTTGGTCGTTGACATCAAAGCCGCTGAAGCCCTTTTGTGCCTTCAGCCAAGTATAAAGCGGATGCTCATTCACACCATTCACCTCGATCTTGTCAAACTGCGGGAATTGGATGTCGAAGTTGGCCGAACAGAACTGGTGAATCTCCTGAATCGTTCCGGGAGCCTGCTCTCCGAACTGGTTACAGGGGAAATCCAGAATCTCCAGTCCCTCGCTGCGGTACTTCTCATACAGTACCTCCAGTTCCTTGTACTGAGGCGTGAATCCACAGCGGGTGGCGGTATTCACGATGAGCAGCAGCTTGCCCTTGTAGTCAGAGAGCGACACATCCTGGCCCACATCATCTTTCACCTTGAAATCATAAATACTCTGTGCCGAAAGCGTCAGCACACAAACCATTGCCATGAGGCTTAAAATCATTCTTTTCATATTCGTCCATTGTTTAGTTTCTATTTTCGGTGCAAATATACAACTTTATTTTGAAATCGGCAATTATTTGGAGATAATACCTACTTATGATTAATTGGTTTGGGATGCTGTTAGGGCGTTACGGCAAATAAAAAGCCTAACTTTTGAGTATTGCACAGTTTGTAGAAACACCGTACCTTTGCAGCGTGATTTTTTAGCCATTATAAATAAGATAGAAATTAATAATTCAAGTTTCCCACCCTTCTTTTCCTACCACAGATTTAACAGATTTACTGCGAGCACTCGTGGGTCTTCGACCGCTCGGCATCCCGAAGGGTGACGCTTGCAACTGGAAGGACGCAAGAAATCTCACGGATTCTAGC
>JAILAA010000026.1 GCA_024681875.1 Prevotella sp. | reverse complement strand
TGATGGATTTCGTGCGTAGGCAATCCCGCATCGGATTGTTGCAAGAGTATGAAAAGCAATTACTTCCATACTATCGCAATGAAATCATAGAATGCTACGTACACTACATCTATCGGCTGATGGAGTACTCACGAGGACGCGACACCTATCGGGAAATTTGCAATTACTTACGTCGTATCAGTAACTACGGAGCAAAGGATCTGGCAACTGAGACAGCAACAGACCTCCGCACAAAATACCGTCGTTGTCGTGCTCTGGTAGATGAGTTGGACCATATATCATTCGATTCGTAAAGGAAATAAAAAGGACAAAGAACGGGACAAAAGTAAAACAAGTTGTTTTACTGAAAAAGTCATATGACTTTTTTTAAAAAGGGGGCCCTTTTTTCAGTAAAACAACTTGTTTTACTTTTGCATGTCATTCGCAGGAAAGAAAAAACGGCTTTTCCTTTGGCCCTTCGAAGCTTTTTCCGTACTTTTGCAAACCGAAACTCACAACACAGAATGACCAGGCTGATGGCAGCGGCTCCCCTCATACAGGATCCCACGATGATTTTCTTCGTCGTGCTGCTCATTATTCTCTTTGCGCCCATCATTATGGGCAAGCTTCGCATCCCCCACATTATCGGCATGGTGCTGGCGGGTGTGCTCGTGGGCCCCTACGGACTGAATGTGCTGGCGCGCGGTTCGTCGTTTGAGATTTTCGGGCAGGTGGGTCTCTATTACATCATGTTCCTTGCTGGTCTGGAGATGGACATGGAGAGCGTGAAGAAAAATACGCGCCAGTTTCTCATCTTCGGCCTTCTCACTTGTCTGGTGCCTTTGGGTTTGACCTATGTCGTGGCCACGACGGTGCTGGACTATAGCAGCGCTACGTCATTCCTTCTGGGCTGCATAATGGCGTCAAACACGCTCGTGGCCTATCCCATCGTGGGGCGCTACGGCCTGCAGCGCCATCCCTCTGTGGGCTTGAGTGTGGGCTCGTCGATGATTTCCCTGTTTCTGGCGCTGGTCATGCTGGCGGCATTGTCGGCGTCCTACTCAGCATCCCTTTCACTTGAGGAAGGAGATACCTTATCGGAAGGAATGAATGGGGTGTGGGGCTCGCTTCTGTTCTTAGTAAAGTTAGCCGCCTACATCGCAGGCTCGGTGATGGTCATCCCCCGTCTGACGCGCTATTTCCTGCGTCGCTACAGCGACTCGGTGATGCAGTATATCTACGTGCTCTCGGTCATGTTCCTCTCAGCTGCGCTGACTTCGCTCATCGGCTTGGAGGGCATTTTCGGCGCTTTCATGTCGGGACTGATCCTCAATAGGTACATCCCCCACGCCTCACCGCTGATGAATCGCATTGAGTTCATTGGCAACGCCGTCTTCATCCCCTACTTCCTCATCGGCGTAGGCATGTTAATCAACGTGCAGACGCTGTTCCAGGGCGGTAGCGTGGTATGGATTGTCTTGCTCATCGCCTTCATCGGCACCTTCGGCAAGGCGCTGGCCGCTTACGTGTCGAGTTTGCTGTTCCGTCTGCCTCAGCGCGACGGCAATATGATGTTCGGCCTTACATCGGCCCACGCTGCCGGTGCCATCGCCATGGTGATGGTGGGCATGAGGCTGCAGCTGGTGAACGACGACATGCTGAACGGCGTGGTGATGATGATTCTGGTGACGTGCATTATCTCGACCATCATGACTGAGCGTGCTGCCCAGACCATCACCGTGCGCGAGAAGACACACCTGCGGCAATCGCATACGACAGGCGATGACGAGAAGATTCTCGTCTGTGTGAAATACCCGGAGATAGCCCCTCAGCTGCTCAGTATGTCGCTGCTGATGCGCAATGAGGAGCTGAACCGCGGCTTGGTGGTGTTGAATGTCGTCTATGATGATGAACATGCCGCAGAAGGCCGTGAACAAGGGCTGAGCCTGTTGGAACAGCTGCAGAATCAGGCGGCCGCCTCGGAGGTGAAGGTGCAGACACAGGTTAGGCTGGCCACCAACATTGCCAACGGCATCAAGCACGCCTTCCGTGAGTTTGCCTGCTCGGAAATAGTCATGGGCATGCACGTACACACCGACCGTAACCCGAAGTTCTGGGGTGAGTTCATTCAGAGCCTCTACAACGGTCTGAACCGCCAGATTATCCTCACCCGCTTCGTACAGCCATTGAATACGCTCAGACGTATACAGGTGGCGGTGCCGTCGAGGGCAGAGTTCGAGTCGGGCTTCCACCGCTGGCTGGAGCGCCTTTGCCGTCTGGCCGGTCAGTTGGACTGTCGCATACAGTTCCACGGACGCGAGGAGTCGCTGGAGCTCATACGTACATATATAAATATGCATCATGCCAGTGTGCGGGCTGAATACACTCAGATGGGCCATTGGAACGAACTGCCGCAGTTAGCTTCGCACATTGCCGCCGACCACATGTTTGTGGTGGTCACTGCCCGTAAGGGCACCATCAGTTACAAGAATGCGCTGGAGCGCCTGCCTGACGAGTTGCAGCAGTATTTCAGTGGCAAAAACCTGATGATTGTCTTCCCCGACCAGTTTGGTGCCGCCACCAAGGACGACCGCATGAGCTTCACCGAGGCCCAGCACAGCGAGGAGTCCAGCATCTACGACGCTATTGCACGATTGATTCATAAAAAATGATAGAAGTAAAGAACATCACCAAGAGCTTCGGCTCGCTACAGGTGCTCAAGGGCATCGACTTGCACATCGCTAAAGGCGAGATAGTGAGCATCGTAGGCCCCAGCGGCGCCGGCAAGACCACGCTGCTGCAAATCATCGGCACACTGGACAAACCCGACACGGGTTCCGTCCGTGTCGATGGCATCGACACAACCACCCTCTCACAAAAGGCCCTCAGCGATTTCCGCAACCGCCACCTGGGCTTCGTCTTCCAGTTCCACCAGCTGCTGCCTGAGTTCACTGCCGTGGAGAATATCATGATTCCTGCGTTCATCGCCGGCACCTCGCGCAAGGAAGCGAAGGCCCGCGCTGAAGAACTGCTGCAGTTCATGGGCCTCAGCGACAGGGCCAGTCATAAGCCCGCTGAGCTGTCGGGAGGCGAGAAACAACGCATCGCCGTGGCACGCGCACTGGTGAATAACCCTGCCGTCATTCTGGCCGACGAGCCCTCTGGCTCGCTCGACACGCAGAACAAGCAGGAGCTGCACCAGCTGTTCTTCGACCTTCGCGACCGTTTCGGCCAGACCTTCGTCATCGTTACTCATGACGAGCAGCTCGCCACCGTCACCGACCGCACCATCCACATGCGTGACGGGCTCTTGGAAATCCTGGAAATCCCGGAAGCCCCGGAAGTTCCGGAAGTTCCGGAAGTTCCGGAAGTTCTGGAATCCCCCATTACCCCCCAAAACTATGATTAAGCTTGGAGATTACAACACTTTAATAATCCTGCGCCATACCGATCCCGGCATCTACCTGGAAGGCGACGAAATGACGGGCGACATCCTGTTGCCCAAGCGCTACGTAACGCCCGAAATGCACGACGGCGACGAGCTGCAGGTCTTCGTTTACTTGGACCAGGAGGAACGCATCATTGCCACCACCGAGACGCCGCTGGCCAAGGTGGGCGAGTTCGCCTATCTGGAGGTGGCCTGGACTAACCAGTATGGCGCATTCCTGAACTGGGGCTTGATGAAGGACCTCTTCTGTCCGTTCCGCGAGCAGAAGCAGCGTATGCAGCGCGGCAAGAGCTACATCGTATATATTAAGGTGGATGAAGCCAGCCACCGCCTCATGGCCACGGCAAAGGTGGATAAATATCTGACTGTCCCGTATGCTGCGATGCCATCGCAGCCCGACGGCCAACAAGCAGAGGCACAACCCCTCCTGAAGCATGGTCAGCCCTGCGACTGCCTCATCTGGCAGAAGACGGACCTGGGCTTCAAGGCTGTTGTCGACAACAAGTATCAGGGTCAGCTCTACGACAATCAGATCTTTCAACCGCTTCACACTGGCCACCGCCTGACTGCCTATGTCGATCACGTGCGTCAGGACGGTAAGATAGACCTTACGCTGCAGCCCACGGGACGCCGTCAGACACTAGACTTCGCAGAGGTCTTGCTGCGCTATCTTTACGAGAATGACGGTCGCTGCAACCTGAACGACAGCTCGCCTGCCGAGCTGATTAGCGATCGTTTCTGCGTGTCAAAGAAAACATTTAAGCGCGCTGTTGGCGACCTCTACCGTCGCCGCCTCATCGTCCTCACTGACGATGGAATCCGTCTGGCTTAGCACATGGCTTGCGTGTTAAAAAATGGTAAACGTGCCTCGTTTACGTCATTTATGCGTAATTTTGCAGGCTCTAAGCAAAAATCCTGTTAATAAATCGGATAATCGGATAAAAGTGAAATAAATAGTAAATCGTAAATTGTCAAATTGTAAATAAGAATGGATATTCAGTTTGAGTGCAAAGACAAGGTGAATGGCCTGATGACCATCACCATTGAGTCGGCCGACTACCAGCAGCAGGTAGAAAAGAAGTTGAAGGATTATCGCAAGAAAGCACAGATGCCCGGTTTCCGTCCTGGCATGGTGCCCATGGGCCTCATCAAGAAGCAGTATGGCACTGCCATTAAGGTTGATGAAGTCAACCGTCTGCTGGGCGAGAAACTTTATGAGTATGTGCGTGAGAATAAGATACAGATGCTGGGCGAGCCTCTTCCCAATGAGGAGAAACAACAGCCACAGGACCTGCAGGGCGACGGCCCCTTCACCTTCGTTTTCGACATCGCCGTGGCTCCAGAGTTCAAGGCTGAGCTTGGCACTGCCGATACCATCGATTATTATGACATCACCATCGACGACAAGATGATTGACGATCAGGTGCAGATGTTCCAGAGCCAGGCCGGTGATTTCGTCGAGGCCCAGGAGTGGAGTGGCAATGACACGCTGACAGGTGACCTGCGCCAGTTGGATGCCGAGGGTAATACCCTTGAAGGTGGCATCGAGACAGCTGGAGGCATGATAATGCCCAGCTACGTGAAGGGCGAGGATGAGAAGAAGAAGTTCGAAGGCGCCAAACCCGGCGACATCATCATCTTCAACCCGAAGAAAGCCTATCCCGACAACGATGCCGAGGTGGCCGCTCTGCTGAAGGTGGACAAAGAAAAGGTGAAGGACCTGGACAGTGACTTCAGCTTCCAGATTACCTCCATCCGTCACTTCCAGCCCCATGCTATCGATCAGGAGCTCTTCGACCGCATCTTCGGTGAAGGCAACGTGAAGGACGAGAAGGATTTCCGTCAGAAGATTGCCGACAGCATTAAGCCCCAGCTGGCCGCTAATGCCGACTTCAAGTTCCTGGCCGACGTGCGCAAGTACATGGAAGAGAAGGTGGGCGAACTGACTTTCCCCGAAGCCATCCTGAAACGCGTCATGCTGAATGGCAACAAGGATAAGGGAGCTGAATATGTGGAGAAGAACTTCGAAGGCTCCATCAAAGAGCTGAAATGGCATCTTATCAAGGAACAGCTCGTAGAGGCTGCCAAGATCAAGGTGGAGGATGCTGATGTGAAGCAGGTGGCCAAGGGCGTCGTACGCCAGCAGTTTGCCCAGTATGGCATGAACAATGTTCCTGATGACGTGCTGGAGCAGTATGCCGACGAGCAGCTGAAAAAGCGTGAGAACATCGAGGGACTCGTTGAACGCGCCATCGACCTCAAGCTGATGCAGGCCCTGAAACAGGTGGTAAAGCTCAACACCAAGCAGGTGTCTTTCTCCGACTTCAACAAGATGATGCAGGAGCAGTAATAGGCTTTGGCCGGATTCGGCCAAGATGACATACCTTTATCAAGCAAGCTGGATGATAGAAAAACCTGTCATCCAGCTCGTTTTTTCCCTGTTCATAAAGGGCGTAATAGGATAATGACCTGAGTCGAGATTGCCTATTTGAAATTTTTCTCCAAAAAAAAACTTAAAAAATGCGGGCATTTCGTGTTTTTTTTCTTAACTTTGTATCTTCAAGCAAAAAACACAGAGAATTATACTTATGAACGATTTTAGAAAATATGCTACAGGGCATCTGGGAATGAACGGCCAGGTGCTTGACGACGTGATAAGCGCACAGGCGCAGTACATGAATCCTTACATTCTGGAGGAGCGCCAGCTGAATGTCACTCAGCTTGATGTGTTCAGCCGCCTGATGATGGACCGTATTATCTTCCTCGGCACTGAGGTGAACGACTATACAGCCAATGTCTTGCAGGCACAGCTGCTCTATTTGGACTCCACTGACCCTGGCAAGGACATCAACGTCTATATCAACTCGCCTGGCGGCAGCGTCTATGCAGGACTGGGCATCTACGACACCATGCAGTTCATCCAGAGCGATGTTGCCACTATCTGTACGGGCATGGCCGCCTCGATGGCCGCCGTGCTGCTCGTGGCTGGCAAGGAGGGCAAGCGCTCGGCGCTGCCTCACAGCCGTGTGATGATTCATCAGCCTCTGGGCGGCGTACAGGGCCAGGCCTCTGACATTGAGATTGAGGCCCGTGAGATTCAGAAAATCAAAAAGGAGCTCTATACCATCATCGCCGACCACTCGCACACCGACTTTGACAAGGTGTGGGCCGACAGCGACCGCAACTACTGGATGACGGCCGAGGAAGCCAAGGAGTATGGCATGATTGACCAGGTGCTGGTGAAGAAATGAAGAAGACATGTAATTTCTGCGGGCGCAGCGAGCGCGAGGTGAAGCTTCTGATATCAGGTATCAACGGCTACATCTGCGAGGACTGTGCCAAGCAGGCCTATCAGATAGTGAAAGAGTCGGGCGTGGAGGGCGCGAAGAAGGAAGAGTCCGAACCGCCCAGCCTGCTGCGCGTGCCCAAGCCAAAGGAAATCAAGGACTATTTGGACCAGTATATCATTGGTCAGGATGAGGCAAAACGCTATCTGAGCGTGGCCGTCTACAACCACTACAAGCGTCTGCAGCAGCCTGTGGACGAAAAGGACGGCGTAGAGATAGAGAAGTCGAACATTATCATGGTGGGCCCCACCGGCACGGGCAAGACCTTGCTGGCACGCACCATTGCCAAGTTGCTCGACGTGCCATTTACTATTGTCGACGCCACCGTCTTCACTGAAGCAGGCTATGTGGGCGAGGACGTGGAGAGCATCCTCACACGTCTGCTGCAGGTGGCTGACTACAAGGTGGAACCCACGCAGCGCGGCATTGTGTTTATTGACGAGATAGACAAGATTGCCCGCAAGCAGGACAATCCCAGCATTACCCGCGACGTCAGCGGCGAGGGCGTGCAGCAAGGCCTGCTGAAGCTGCTCGAAGGAACATCCGTCAACGTGCCGCCGAAGGGCGGGCGCAAGCATCCCGACCAGGAGTATATAGCTGTTGACACCCGCAATATCCTGTTCATCTGTGGCGGTGCCTTCGACGGTATTGAAAGGAAGATTGCGCAGCGACTGAATACCCATACCGTAGGCTATAACTCTGTGCAGAATGTCCGCCATATTGACAAGGACGACCTGATGAAGTATGTGCAGCCGCAGGATCTGAAGAGCTTCGGCCTCATACCTGAAATTATCGGACGTTTGCCTATCCTCACTTACCTTAATCCCCTGGACCGACCAGCCCTGCGCCGTATCCTTATCGAGCCGAAGAACAGTATCATCAAGCAATATCAGAAACTGTTCCGCATGGACGGCATAGAACTGACCTTTACCGATGATGCTTTGGAAACTATTGTAGACAAGGCCGTCGATTACAAGTTGGGTGCCCGCGGACTACGGTCTATTGTTGAAAGCGTGATGATGGATGCAATGTTCGACGTGCCTTCGCTGAAGGTAAACAACTTTAATGTAACCAAAGACTATGTGACGGAGCAACTGGGTAAGTCGCATTTGGAATAATTACCTGAGCCTATGACTAAGAATACTAACCTGACCAAAGCGCTGAAGAAGTATTTTGGCTTCGACACCTTCAAGGGCGACCAGGAAGCCATCATCCGCAACGTCCTCGAAGGTAACGACACCTTTGTGTTGATGCCTACGGGCGGTGGCAAGTCGCTGTGCTATCAGCTGCCGTCGCTGCTCATGGACGGCGTGGCCATCGTCATCTCGCCGCTTATTGCGTTGATGAAGAACCAGGTGGACTTTATTGCCAATTTGAGCGAGCATGAAGGCACCGCCCACTTCCTGAACTCATCGCTTAACAAAACGGCCATCGACCAGGTGAAGGATGACGTGCGTGAGGGGCGTACGAAACTGCTCTATGTGGCACCGGAGTCACTGACCAAGGAGGACAATGTTGAGTTCTTGCGCACGGTGAAGATTTCGTTCTACGCCATCGACGAGGCACATTGCATTTCTGAGTGGGGCCATGACTTCCGCCCGGAGTATCGCCGCATCAGGCCTATCATCAACGAGATAGGGCAGGCACCGGTCATAGCGCTTACGGCTACGGCCACCGACAAAGTGCGTACCGACATCAAGAAGAGTCTTGGTATTCTCGACGCTAAAGAGTTCAAGTCGTCGTTCAACCGCCCAAACCTCTATTATGAAGTGAGGCCGAAGACGAAGGAAATTGACAAGGACATAGTCAGATTCATTAAGCAGCATCCGGGGAAGAGTGGTATCATCTACTGTTTGTCTAGGAAGAAAGTGGAAGACTTGGCTGAGGTGCTGCGCGCCAATGACATCAAGGCGCAGTGCTATCACGCAGGACTCGATACCGGAACACGCACACAGACGCAGGATGACTTCCTGATGGAGCGTATTGACGTTATCGTGGCTACCATCGCCTTTGGCATGGGCATCGACAAGCCCGACGTGCGCTTCGTTATCCACTACGACATACCCAAATCGCTAGAAGGCTATTATCAGGAGACTGGAAGGGCTGGACGTGACGGCGGCGAGGGCCTCTGCATCGCCTTCTACAGCTATAAGGACTTGCAAAAGCTGGAGAAGTTCATGGAGGGGAAACCCGTAGCTGAGCAAGACATAGGGCGCCAGCTGCTGCAAGAGACTGCCGCCTACGCAGAGACAAGCGTCTGCCGCCGTAAGATGCTGCTGCACTATTTCGGCGAGGAGTATAAAGAGGACAACTGTCGCAATTGTGACAATTGTCTGCACCCGGGCAAAAGGATTGAGGCAAAGGACCAGCTGGTCATAGCCTTGAAGGCCATCCTTGCCATCAAGGAGAATTTCCGTTCCGACTACGTTATCGACTTCATCACAGGCCGCGACACCGACGAGATAGTGGCGCACAAGCATAACGAGTTAGAGGAATTTGGCAGCGGCGAGGACGATAATCCGAAAATCTGGAATCCCATCATCCGCCAGGCTCTCATTATGGGTTATCTGGAGAAGGAGGTGGAGAATTATGGATTGCTGAAGGTGACCGCCGCCGGCAAGAAATTCATCAGGCAGCCGCACTCGTTCATGGTCGTAGAGGACCATGAGTTCAGCGAGGACGACGATGCTATGGGCGAAGGCGGAACCTCGGCCCTTGACCCTACATTGTCGGCCATGCTTCACGACTTGCGCAAGAAGTGGTCACGCAAGCTCGAGCGTCCGCCATATGTCATCTTCCAAGATGTCAGCATCGAGCAGATGGCTACCTATTATCCTGTCACCCTTGAGGAACTGAAGAACATACAGGGTGTGGGCGACGGCAAGACACGCCAACCCTACGCCAAGGAGTTCGTCAGCCTCATCAAGCGCTATTGCGACGAGAACGAGATAGAGCGGCAGAGCGACCTGCGCGTGCGTACTAAGGCCAAGGACTCTATGCGCAAGCTGAAGATCTTGCAGAACATTGACCGCCGCATAGCCCTCGATGACATTGCCAATGCCCTAGGTATCGACTTCGAGGAGCTCCTTGACGAATTGGAGGGAATCGTCCTCTACAGTGGCAACAAAATCAATATCGACTACTTCGTTTATGACATCATGGATCGCGACGATGTGGCCGACATCTGCGACTTCCTGGCCGGACAGGAGAAGGATGACCTGGAGGCTGCCTATAGGGAGTTCGGACGGGATTTCTCTGAGAATGAAATCCGTCTGGTACGCATCAAGTTCATCAGCGACATGGCCAACTGAGCTTTTGTAAGAGCAAACTGTCGGAATGCCCATGTGATGGTGTCTTTTCACCGTATTGAGTAAGATGTGGAACAAGCCGTGGACCATAATGGAGGGTTGTCTCTTGGCAGGCGGTCTCATCGTGGTCGGTCTGTTGCTGCAGCTTATCATTGGACCGGTTGACTGGAATGCTTTCCGATGGCCTGTCAACGGCATCGTGCTGGCAGGCTTTCTGGGAATTGTTGCCGTCATCTTCCTGTTGAGGAAGAGAATGTATGTTTTCCGGTTTTTGGGCACTTTCAGGGCTGCGGTACCTGCACTGGTCCTTGCCGTGTTGCTCACAGTAGTAATGGGACTCACGAGGCAGACGAATGACGGTATGTGGTTTTCCAACATGCTGGCGTTCTGGCCCTTCGTTCTGGCCTATGTCTATATAGCCGTCATCCTTGGGCAGGTCATCTTCAGGCAGCTCTGGTCATGGGCGACAGCCCGTTTTTCGCTTTCTGCTTTTCACTTTTCACTTCTTCTGCATCTCGGACTGTTTGTTGCGATGACCACCGCCACGCTGGGCAATGCCGACATGCAGCGGCTGAAGCTTATTGCTGTGAAGGGTGTGCCTGAATGGCGTGCAATAGACGCCCAGGGCATGGTTCACGTATTGCCCCTGACCATTGAGTTGAAACAGTTTGTCATGGAGACCTACGACGATGGTTCGCCCAAGCGGTTTGCCTCGGACGTGCTGATATATAGTAGGAAAACAAAAAGCCAGTATAGCACCACTATCGACGTAAACGCCCCTGCTGAGGCCGACGGCTGGAAAATCTATCAGTACGGCTACGATACACAGTTAGGAGCCTTGAGCAACTACTCTGTCTTCGAGCTGGTGAGCGACCCGTGGTTGCCGTTGGTCTATGCAGGCATCTATATGATGCTGGCTGGTGCTGGCTGCATGTTCGTGTTTGGCAGCAGGAAGGGAAAGGAATCGTAGATGATGATAACTTGGGACGAATTTATATATTTCGCCATAGTGGCTGTTCTCCTGTGGATGGTGGGAGATGTAGCCGCATGGAAAAGCCGTACGAGGCTGGCTGTCGCTGCCACGTCACTTGGGCTGGCTGTATTTTTTGTCTTCATCCTGATGATGTGGGTGTCTTTGGAGCGGCCACCGCTGCGCACACAGGGCGAGACGCGTCTGTGGTACTCGTTCCTCCTGCCGTTGGCTGGCATTATCGTCTACTGCAGGTGGAAATACAAGTGGATACTGTCGTTTTCTACCCTGCTGGCACTGGTGTTTATCTGTGTGAATCTCTTCAAGCCCGAGATACACTCCAAGACGCTGATGCCCGCCCTGCAGAGTCCCTGGTTTGCTCCGCATGTCATTGTTTATATGTTTGCATACGCCGTGTTCGGCGTGGCGACGCTCATGGCACTGTTTACACTCATCGCCCACCACTCACCTCCCACCTCCCACCTCTCACCTCCCACCTCCCATCTCTCACCTCCCACCTCAAAAATCGACAATCTTGTCTATGTCGGGTTGGCCTTCATGACCATTGGAATGCTCTTTGGAGCGCTATGGGCAAAAGAGGCGTGGGGTCATTACTGGTCGTGGGATCCGAAGGAAACCTGGGCCGCAGCCACGTGGCTTGGCTACCTGTCCTATCTGCACTACCGTCTCTATCCCCGCCATAGCGAGAAGAGCGCCCTCATCCTGCTGCTCGTTTGCTTTCTCTTGCTGCAGATGTGCTGGTGGGGCATTAACTATCTGCCGAGTGCACAGGGCGGCGCGTCTGTGCATACCTACTAATCTGCGCCTTTTTGTTAAAAAAGAACAAGGCAAAGCAACTTTTTTACTTTTCACATATCACTTTTACCTTCTTTTTCGTACCTTTGCACGCAATATAAAAAAAGGTACTTTTTTATGGCTTCATTTATTGCAGACAAGATTGTGATGGACGGCCTGACCTTTGACGACGTCCTCCTGATTCCCGCCTTTTCGGAAGTGCTGCCGAAGACGGTAGAGTTGAAAACCCGCTTCTCACGACACATTGAGTTGAACGTGCCTTTCGTGACGGCAGCTATGGACACCGTGACCGAGAGCCAGATGGCCATTGCCATCGCTCGCGAAGGCGGCATCGGCGTCATTCACAAGAACATGTCTATAGAAAACCAGGCCCGCGAAGTGGCCATCGTGAAGCGTGCCGAGAACGGCATGATTTACGATCCCGTCACCATTCCGCGCGGCTCCACCGTGGCACAGGCCCTTGATATCATGGCCGAATACCACATCGGAGGCATCCCCGTCGTGGACGACGAAAAGCGCCTCGTAGGCATCGTCACCAACCGCGACCTGCGCTTTGAGCGCCGCTTGGATCGTCCTGTGGAGGAGATTATGACCAAGGAAAACCTCGTCACTACCCACCAGCAGACGAATCTTGCGGACGCAGCCCAGATTTTGCAGGAGAACAAGATTGAGAAATTGCCCGTAGTAGACAAAGATAACAAGCTCATAGGCCTCATAACCTACAAGGATATCACCAAGGCCAAGGACAAGCCCATGGCCTGCAAGGACGACAAGGGCCGTTTGCGTGTGGCAGCCGGTGTGGGCGTCACCAGCGATACGCTGGAGCGTATGCAGGCGCTGGTCAATGCCGGTGCCGATGCCATCGTCATCGACACTGCCCATGGCCACTCGAAGGGCGTTGTTGAGAAACTGCGCGAGGCCAAGGCTTCATTCAAGGACATTGACATTGTGGTGGGCAACATCGCCACGGGCGAGGCAGCCCGACTGCTCGTCGAGAATGGTGCCGACTCGGTGAAGGTGGGCATAGGTCCGGGCAGCATTTGTACGACGCGTGTCGTGGCCGGCGTCGGCGTGCCGCAGCTCAGTGCCGTCTACGACGTCTACAGTGCCCTCAAGGGCACCGATGTCCCACTCATTGCCGACGGAGGCCTGCGCTATTCAGGAGATATTGTCAAGGCACTTGCCGCAGGCGGCTCCTGCGTGATGATTGGCTCGCTCGTGGCCGGTACAGAGGAGAGTCCCGGCGACACGATTATCTACAACGGCCGTAAGTTCAAGAGCTATCGTGGCATGGGTTCACTTGAGGCCATGGAACATGGCTCGAAGGACCGCTACTTCCAGTCTGACACCAAGGACGTGAAGAAACTGGTGCCCGAGGGCATCGCCGGACGTGTGCCCTACAAGGGGACGGTGCAGGAGGTGATCTACCAGCTCACTGGAGGCCTGCGTTCAGGCATGGGTTACTGCGGTGCCAAGGACATTGATGCACTGCACAATGCCAAGTTCACTCGCATCACCAATGCCGGCATCCTCGAGAGCCATCCGCACGACATCACCATTACCAGTGAGGCACCCAACTATTCTGCTCCGTTGCATGGTTAAGAGTGGAAGAGAGTAGAAAGTAAAAACGTGTAGCCAAATGTGTAGACCACGACGTGGTTTATATAAATCACGTCGCAATTTATATAGACCACGTCGAGAAATATAAAAATCAGTAAAACAAAAAATATAACAGATCAGTTAATATGAAACCGATAAGTTTGTTGTTTATTCTTCTTTCTTTTTTCTTTAGCAGCGTGGCTGCGCAGGACGACCCTGTCATCATGACAGTCAACGGTCAGCCGGTGCCCCGCTCGGAGTTCGAATATTCCTTCAACAAGAATAACTCTGAAGGCGTTATAGACAAGAAGAGCGTTGAAGAGTATGTAGACCTTTTCATCAACTATAAGCTGAAGGTGTTTGCTGCCCTTGACGCCCGCTACGACACCTTGTCATCCTATCAGCAAGAGTTTGCCCAGTATCGTGACCAGCAGGTGATGCCGATGCTCGTCACTGACGAGGACATGGAGGCTGAGGCGCACAAAATCTACGACCAGACGGTGGAGCACATCGGTCCTGACGGATTGATCAAGACCGCCCATATCCTTATCAAGGCCGGTCAGCAGGCTCCTCAGACAGAATGGGACGCAGCCAAGGTACGTGCCGACTCTGTCTATGCTGCATTGAAGGCTGGTGCCGACTTTGCCGAGCTGGCAAAAAGTGTGTCGCAGGATCCTGGCTCTGCACGCCAAGGAGGCGAGCTCCCCTTTATTCAGCACGGCCAGTTGGTGAAGGAATACGAGGATGCCGCCTTCGCTCTTCAGCCCGGCGAGCTCTCTCCCGTGGTGAAGTCGTCTTTCGGCTACCACGTCATCTTAATGAAAGAACGCAAGATGCTGGAGCCCTTTGAAGAGCATCATGATGCCATTCTCCGCTTCATGGAGCAGAGGAACATGCGCGAGCAGATAGCGCAGCAGAAGGTGGATGAACTGGTGAAAGAGAGCGGCATCACACAGCAGCAGTATATGGAGCAGAAGGCCCTTGAGCTTTCACAGAACGACAGTGAGCTGCGCTATCTCATCCAGGAGTACCATGACGGTCTGCTGCTCTATGAAATCAGCAATGACTTGGTGTGGGAAAAGGCCGCCAAGGATGAGGAGGGACTGAAAAACTACTTCAACAAACACAAGGCAAACTATGCCTGGGACGAGCCTCGTTTCAAGGGTATGGCTTATCATGTGAAGACAAAGGCCGATGTGAAGAATGTGAAAAACTGCGTGAAAAAACTTCCCTTTGACCAGTGGGCAGAAGCCTTGCGCACCACATTCAACGGCGACAGCGTCATTCGCATTCGTGTGGAGAAAGGTATCTTCAAAAAGGGCGACAACGCCTATATTGACAAGACGGTCTTCAAGAAAGACACTGTCGTCACTCCTCTTAAAGACTATCCCATTGATGCCCACTACGGCAAGATGCTGAAGAAAGGCCCTGAAGACTATACCGATGTGCGCGGCCTCGTCGTGGCCGACTATCAGGAGGCTTTGGAGAAAGATTGGGTGGCAGACCTGCGTCGCCGCTACTCATTCCAGGTCAATCAGGACGTACTTAAGACCGTAAACAACCACTGATGAAGAAATCTCTTTTATTTGCTGCACTTTTCGTAGGGCTGCTTTGTTCCATGAGGCCTATGGGTCCTATGAGTCCCATGAGCCCCAAAGCCAATCCCGATGACTCGCTGTCCAGCATCGTCGACGAGGTCGTTTGGGTCATCGGCGACGAGCCGATACTGAAGAGCGACATTGAGGTGACACGCATACAGGCTGCCATGGAAGGCGTGCGCTGGAGCGGCGATCCCGACTGCTCTATTCCCGAACAATTGGCCGTGCAGAAGCTGTTCTTGCACCAGGCTGCCATTGACAGTATCGACAAGAATGTCACCGAGAACGACATCGCCTCCGAGATAGAGGAACGCATCGAGTACATGGTGCAGCAGGTTGGTTCGAGAGAGAAACTGGAGGAATACCGCCGCCAGAGCCTCAGCCAGATTCGTCAGTCGATGCACGATGACCTGCGCGACCAGATGCTCATACAGCGCATGAAGCAGAAGCTTGTGGAGGACCTCACCGTTACACCCGCTGAGGTGCGCCGCTATTTCAAGGATATGCCCGAGGACAGCATCCCCTTTGTGCCGACAGAGGTGGAGGTGCAGATCATCACACTCACACCCCGCATCTCTGCTGAGGAGATCAATCGTGTAAAGGATGAGCTCCGAAGCTATACTGACCGCATCAACAGCGGCGAGACGTCATTCTCCACGCTGGCCCGTCTTTATTCCGAAGACCCAGGTTCGGCCCGTTTGGGCGGTGAATTGGACTACGAAGGCCGCACTACATTCGACCCGGCCTTCGCCACCGTGGCGTTCAACCTTACCGATCCTAAGAAAGTCTCGAAGATTGTGGAGTCAGAGTTTGGCTTCCACATCATCCAGCTCATCGACAAGCGCGGCGATAAGATCAAGGTGCGCCACATCCTGCGCAAACCTGTGGTTAGCGACTCTGCCGTCACCGCTGCACTGGCCAGCCTCGACACCATTGCCGCCAATGTCAGGGCAGGCTTGCCGCCTCTGCCACTGCGTGACCAGATGACGGAGAAGTGGACTTTCGAGGATGCCGTGGCGTTTTTCTCCGACGATAAGGATACACGCAATAATCGTGGCATCATGGCTAATCACAACGAGTATGGTCAGCTGAAGTCTTCACGTTTCCAGATGAAAGACCTGCCTACTGAGGTGGCACGTGCCATAGACACCTTGCAAGTGGACGAGCTGTCGGCACCGTTCCAAATGATCAATTCACGCGGAAAGACCGTCTGCGCTGTAGTGAAGCTGAAAAACAGGATTCCCGGCCATCGTGCCACCGTCACCGATGACTTCCAGGTCTTGAAAGACGTGGTGATGGATAAGCGCCGCACCGAATTTCTGCACAAATGGGTGGTGGACAAGATAAAAAGTACCTACGTGCGCCTGAACGACCAGTACCATGACTGCAAATTTGAGTATGAAGGCTGGATCAGGTAGGTTCTTGATTTGAGAACATAGAGCTGAGAGTTTGAAGGACAGGAAGCTACATAATAAGAAAGATAATAGCAGAAGCATCGCCACGGTGCTTCTGTGTGTGCTTTGTGTGCTGTTTTCATATGCCGCGTCATTGTCTCGACCCGCAGCCGCCCCGCCGCGTCAGAACGAGCCGAAGCGTGTCTATCTCATCCATGCTGACGAGCTGCGCTATGACCGGTGGCGCAACAACGACGCACAAGTGCTTACAGGCAATGTGCAGTTCGAGCACGACGGCGCCCGTCTCTATTGCGACAGCGCTAATTTCTTTGAGTCGAGCAACTCCTTCGAGGCCTTCGGGAATGTCCGTATGGTGCAGGGTGACACTTTGTCGCTGACCAGCGACCAGGGCTATTACGACGGAAACCAGCAGATGATGGAAGCCCGTGATAATGTCGTGCTCAAGCACCGCAAGACAACGCTCTATACTGATGAGCTGTATTATGACCGCATCTGGAATCAGGGCTATTTCCAGAATGGAGGCCGCCTTGTAGACAACGGCACTACGCTGACGAGTGACTGGGGAGAATACCATACCGACACAAAGATGTCTATCTTCTACTATGACGTCGACATGGTTGACCGCCAGTTCCACCTCACCACCGACTCGCTTTACTACAACACGCAGACGAAGCTCGCCCATATCGTAGGACCCTCAGACATCGTGTCGGGAAGGAGCCATATCTACTCCGAGCGTGGCTTCTATAGCACAGTCACCGAGGAGTCGGAGCTGCTCGACCGCTCAGTGCTGAGAAACCAGGGCCGCACGCTAATTGGCGACAGCGTCTGGCACAACGGAAAGACGGGTGTCAGCGAAGCCTTCAACAATGTCGTCTTCAACGACACTGTGAACAAGAGCATCCTCATGTGTGATTATGGCCATTACGAGGACAGCACCGGCTATGCTGTATGTACTGACAGGGCGCTGGCCATCGACTACTCGCAGCGCGACTCACTCTTCATGCACGCCGACACTCTCAAGGTCTTCTCCTATAACCTCAACACCGACTCTGTCTATCGCGTGTTACACGCGTATAATAAGGTACGCGCGTACCGTATTGATTTACAAGCCGTGTGTGACTCTTTGGTCTATTCCTCCTTAGACTCATGCATGACCCTTTATCACGATCCCATCACGTGGAACAACAACCAGCAGTTGGTAGGCGACGTAATAGAAGTCTTTATGCGTGATTCGCTCATCGACCATGCCCATGTCATCGACAATGCCTTCTCCATCGAGCAGTTGCCCGTGGAGAAATGCTATAACCAGGTCTCGTCAAAGGAGATGTTTGCCTTCTTTACCGACGGACACATCCATGAGGCGCAGGCCAAGGACAATGTCATTACCGTCTACTATCCTGAAGACAAGGCCGACAGCAGCTATGTCGGACTGGTTTACATGGAAACCAGTGAGCTGCGCATCTTCATGGACAGCGTTGGTCAAATGAGCCGTATATGGGCGCCGAAGTCCGACGGCACGATGTATCCCATGTCGCAGATACCACCCAACAAACGCCAGCTGCAGGGCTTCGCATGGTATGATTACGTGCGTCCGTTGTCCAAGGATGATGTCTTCATCTGGCGGGGAAAGAAAAAAGAGAATGAATAAGCCGCGTCCGTTCAACCATCAGGCCGTTTACATCGACGAGCGCAAGGAGCGCTTACAGCAGGTGGAACAGCGCGCCCGTCAGGAGCTGGGGCTTGTGCCGCAGAACGCATACGTTCCCTCCGACCTGCACGGCGTTTTCTCTGCCGCTCGGAAACAGCGGCAGAAGGGTAGGGGACTACTGCTCTGGAGCCTTCCTATGTTCCTCGGTGTCATCCTCGTACTCCTCGCCACCGTCCTCCTCATCGCGTTTTCAAAACATTAATCTCTCACCTCTCACCTCTCACCTCCCACCTCTCACCTCATAAAAATGGACATCATCCAGCTTCTTCCCGACTCCGTAGCCAACCAGATTGCCGCTGGCGAGGTCATTCAGCGCCCCGCCTCGGTGGTCAAGGAACTGGTGGAGAATGCCGTTGATGCCGGTGCCCGCACCATCCGCGTGCTCGTGGTTGATGCCGGGCGCACATCTTTGCAGGTCATTGACGACGGTTGTGGCATGTCGGAGACCGACGCACGCCTGGCTTTTGAGCGCCACGCCACGTCGAAGATACGGAAGGCCGACGATCTTTTCGCCTTGCGTACCATGGGCTTCCGTGGCGAGGCGCTGCCGTCGATAGCAGCTGTGGCGCAGGTGGTGCTTACCACGCGCATGGCCACCGATGAGATAGGTACGTGTCTTACGCTGCAAGGCTCGCGTGTGGTTAGCCAGGAGCCAGCAGCCTGTCCCGTGGGCAGCAATTTCAAGGTCGACAACCTGTTCTTTAACGTGCCTGCACGCCGCAAGTTCCTCAAGAGCAACGCCACAGAGCTGAACAACATACTTGCCGCTTTTGAACGTATCGTCCTGGTCTATCCTGACATCAGCTTCTTTCTCTATAGCAATCAGCAGGAGATGCTGACGCTACGGGCTGCGCCGCTCAAGCAGCGCATAGCCGATGTGTTCGGTAAACGTCTCAGCCAGGAGCTTCTGCCCGTCGAGGTTGACACGGCCATCTGCCGCATCAGCGGCTTTGTGGGCAAGCCTGAGGGAGCAAGGAAAAAGGGCAGCCACAACTTCTTTTTCGTCAATGGGCGCTATATGCGCCATCCCTATTTCCACAAGGCCGTCACTGGCGCCTATGAGCGCCTGGTGGCAGAGGGTACCGTGCCGTCGTATTTCATCTATTTCGACGTCAGTCCGGCCAACATCGACGTGAACATCCATCCGACGAAGACCGAGATTAAGTTTGAGGACGAGCAGGGCATCTACCAGATTCTTTCCGCTGCCGTGAAGGATGCCTTAGGGCGTTTCGGCGACGTCACCGCCATTGACTTCGATACTGAGGGACGTCCCGATATTCCCGTCTTCGACCCGCAGCGTCATGCCGTACACATGCCTGCCGTGCATTATAATATTTCTTATAATCCCTTCAACTCAGCAACCTCAGCTGATTCGTCAGTCCCATCTGACCCATCAGACTCTATAGGCTCGTTAGGCCCATTGGCCCCTTCTTCCCAGCCTTTCCTCTTCCCTGACACCGACGACGTACCCGCCCCCTCGCTATTGGCCGAGAAATCGCCCGAGCACTACCAGTATAAGGGATGCTATGTCATGGCAGCCGTGAAGTCGGGTCTGATGATTATCGACCAGCATCGCGCCGATGTGCGTATTTGCTATGAAAGATACATCGAGCAGCTGCGCCAGCATTCGGCGAGCACACAGCGGCAGCTCTTCCCTGAGGTCGTACAGTTCCCGCCATCTGACAGTGTCATGTTGCAGCGCTTCCTGCCTGACTTGCAGGCGATGGGTTTCGACATCAGCGACTTGGGCGGTGGCAGCTATGCCGTCAATGGCATTCCCGCGGGCATCGGGAGCTATGACCCTCTGACGCTGCTGCGCAATATCGTTGCCGACGTTTCCGAGAAAGGCAGTGCCGCCACTGCCGATGAGATGCACGCCGTGCTGGCCCTGAGTATGGCACGTCACACCGCCATAGCCTATGGACAGGTGCTGTCGGCTGACGAGATGGAACGTCTTGTGAACGAACTTTTTGCCTGCGCTAACCCCAACTATACGCCCGATGGGCATCCCGTGCTGGCTATCCTGCCGCAGGCCGATATCGACAGCTTGTTCAATTAGTGCTACCGTTAATCTAAAATATATTCACCATTATGAAGCGAATCTTTCTATCAATTATCATCGTTGCCGCAGCGCTGACAGGCCGTGCTCAAGACAGTGAGTTGCCCTCGCAGAGGTACAGCGTAGCCACAGGCTCTTTCTGGAGCAACTGGTTTGTGCAGGCCGATGTTACTGCCTCGTCGTTCTTTGGCGATGCTGGCACCGCGCATGGCACACGCCTGTCGTCGTCGCTGACGGAAAACTATCGTACACGTATGGGACTGGCCTTGTCTGTCGGCAAGTGGTTCACACCCGGCCTCGGTCTCCGCACTCGGTTCGGCGGATTGTGGGGCCGTACTGTCTTAGGTACTGACAAGGAAGCCAATGCATCGCGTTACTGGACGCTTGACGAGCAGGTGCTCTTCAATCTCTCGAACATGTGCTGCGGCGTCAGCGACACACGCCGATGGAACCTCATTCCCTACATCAGCGGCGGCCTGGGTCGCAACCTCAGCTACAACACCTATGCCATGGGCCTAGGTCTGGGTCTGCTCAACGAGTGGCGCCTCAGCCAGAAGGCGTCCGTACACCTTGATCTGTCGTGGCGCGCCTTCGAGCCAGATTTCGACGGCGTAGGATGTGATGTCTTTGCCCGTGGAACGCACGGCAAGGATCAGGTGTTTGCACTGGCTGTCGGACTGACATGGAACCTGGGCAGCGGCACCTTCAAGCCTGTGCCCGACATCGAAGCCCTCACCGTCTTGACAGAGAGCCAGATAGATGCTTTGAACGCCCAGCTGGCCGACGAGCAGATGGAAAACGAGCGTCTGCGCAGGCTACTTGAAGAGAAAACCTCGCCGCAGGAAAAGGAATAAAACTATCTTTCTGGAGAGTATCTGAATGAAAATTGTTAACATAAATACTCAGAATCAACGTTTTTTTAAAGAAAAATTGACTTTTTCTTGGCAGGTTGTGGAAAAATGTTTAACTTTGCCACGAATTTGCATAAACCAAAATGTATTAATTATATAAATTTTTAAGTTCATGAAAAAGAAATTTATTTATGGATTGCTCATTGGCGCCCTTTTCGTGGGCTTCACGAGCTCAATGGTTTCTTGTAAGGACTATGACGACGAGAAGATCACAAATCTGGAAGGCATCATGGGTGACAACTTTGATGCCCTGTTCAAGAAGATGGACGCTCAGAAGGATAGCCTTGAGAAACAGATTAAAGATTTGGGGAAACTGCAGAAGCAGTGCCAGGATTCATGCGCGGCTTTCCGTGCGTACATCAACAAGCAGCTCAATCTCTATGTACTTCAGGAGGACTTCTTCAAGACCTTGAAGGATACGCTGGGCAATTACTACACCAAGCCTGAAATAGACAGCAAGTTTGATGCCGTCTACGACAAGTTCAAGCAGTATTACACGAAGGAAGATATCGACGTTTTGCGCGCCAGCCTGCGTGACAGCATTTATAAGTACGCCAACAAGGAGTACATTATGAATACGGTGGCTGGCTTGCTCAACAATGGCGTGAATGCCTTGACTCAAGAACTGGATATCTATATCACCAACTACAATAAGATTCACGAAATTGTTGACGTCAACATCCTTCGCGATACGATGATTCAAGTGAATGCCAGGATTGACGTGGTGCGCGCTATGGCACAGTCTGCAAAGGATCTGGCTGAAAAGAATTCTGTCCGCATCGACAGCCTTGGAACAGTCGTTACCAACCTTAATGGAACTGTGCTGAAGATCAGAAGCGATCTTGACGATATCATTCCGAAGGCTAATGATGCCTATACACAGGCAATGACCAACAAACAATCTATCGAGAATCTTCAGACCCTCTATAACACTCTTAGCCAGACTGTCAGCGACAACTACGCCGAGCTGAAGGACTCCATCGCCGATCACCTCAAGAAGATAAATGACCTTGAGGACAAAGTTGACCAGAACTGGGCTGCAGCCCAACTCGTCCATCAGCAATTGTCTGTAACCATTCAGGGCGTTTCTGACAAAGTGGACGTGCTTGAAGGCCAGCTGAATACGCTCAGCGGTAAGGTGGATAAGTTAAGAGAGGATGTGGATAGGAACTATGAGCTTATCCTCGCCCTTACCATTAAGGTGAAGGACTATATTGAAAGCAATATCACCGGCATCGAAATCAACGGCACCTACAATCCCATGTTCGGTGAGTTCGCACTGCCCTTCGACGTCCGTTCCGACTTGCTCGTTGTATTCAACGGCACAGTCAGCGACCGTGGTCTGCAGTTCCCCACACGCAACAGTGCTTATGCAGCTTTGGAAAATGAGCCTTCTATGTGGAGTATTGGCCAGTTCACCGACGATGACTTGAGGATGCTGGGCGTTACCTCGATAAGCAAGCTCAAGGGCTATTTGACTTATGGCGAGAACGAGGATATCATCGCTACGCAGTATAAGGATGGTGACGAGTTCAAGGTAAAGGAAGGAAATGCCGGTACCATCTACCTCACCGTTAATCCTACCGACCGCGACTTCACTGGCACACAGTTTAAGCTGATTAACAGCGCTAATGTGGAGGTGCCTGTACAGCTCGGTGGCCTTAAGAAGAGCGATCACGTACTTACCTTCGGCGTTACACGTGCTGACGGTCCTGCTAACGACGAACAGAGCTCCAACGGCTTCTATGAGGCAAGTGTGACTGTAAACTCTGATCAGGCTCAGCAGATTGGTCTGCGTTATGACCTTGAGAAACTGAAGAATACGGCTGCCGACTACTACGAGAATGCCTTCAAGGACTTCAACCTGAACGCTCTTATTGATGCTATTTATAACAATATCCATGACCTTCTTGATGCCAACGCTCTGAAGGCTACATGGAAGGTGGAAGACAAGAGCTACAGCACCGTGTCGCAGTATGCTCTCGGCGTAACCAGCATCAAGCCGCTCTCCTTCGCCTTTGGTGGCGTTCTGAAGGAGAAGATGGGTGGAAAGCTCCCCTTCATGGGCCGTGTGCAGGACTTCATCGACAACATGCTTGACTGCCTCTTCAAGGGCCTGCCTGAGCTGACGATCCTCGACCGCATTGAAATTTCCGACATCGAGCTTGTCAAGCTGGAGAATGGCGATAACGCTCTGTGGGCTACATTCGACTTCCATCTGGATGGACATTACCTGAAGAACTTCGGTGTCAGAACAGCAACGTGGGAGTTCCCCTACTTCACCATCTATGGCGACGACGGCAACAGTGTGACCATCACAAATACTCATCCTGTTGTAACTGTACAGTTTAATCAGGGTGAAACCACTGCCGTGGCTACTATCACGCTGAATATTCAGGACTACATTGATTACACAAGCCGCTTCCTCGACACCAACGAGCCCGAAGAGAACCTTGAGAAGCAGATTGAGAAGTTCCTGGAAGATGTTAATAGCTTCATCCATGAGATCACTGATCTCAACTTCAGCAACATGCACGACAACATCTCAGCACAGGTCACCAGCTATATCGACAAGATTAACAAGAAGTATTCACGCTTCCTTGATCCCGTCAAATACTTCAAGCCCGTTCTTGTTGTAGAGACTGAAAAGGGTCTGGCCCGCCTGAACTGGTCGCGTAAATATCCTACTGTTGCCAGCGGTTCTGTGATGAAGATTATCCCCACTACTTACAATGCTGAGACCATAGCTCCCGCATTCAAGAAGTTTGTGGCTGTCACCAACGTTTGGAAGAACGGTGTAAGCGCACAAGATATGCCTCTGACTGCTGATGTCAAGGCCTGCCAGGATGTACTGAAGGCAGCCAATGCTTCTGCTGGCATGAATGAGGTTATTGATGGCGGCTACACAGAGCTTGAGGTCAATGTTTCGAGTGGCTATACCTACCAACTCATCTATTCTGCCGTTGACTACTCTGGTAAGGTTGCTACCAGGAAGTTCTACGTAACGGTTAAGTAGAATTAGTGTCTAACACGATAGAAAAGGAGAATTGACGATGAATATCAAGAAATCAATACTTACCTGCTTGCTGATGCTGGGCTTCGTCTCAGCATCGGCACAGCAGCCGGAGGAGACACCAGACTATGTCTTTAATCCTCACTGGTACGTGCAGGTGCAGCCGCTGGGTGGACAGTACACCCTGGGCGAGCTTTCCTTCAGCGATATGTTATCATACAATGCTCAGCTTGCCGTGGGCTATCAGTTCGACCAGGTGCTCGGCGCCCGCCTGAGCCTCAATGCCTGGCAGTCGAAGGCTGGCTCCGATTACGGTGACTATGGCAAGTGGAACTGGAAGTGGAAGTACGTGGCTCCTTCTTTGGATCTCACGGCCGACCTGTCAACGCTGTTCTGTGGCTACAATCCCCAGCGCTTCTTCACCTTTGGCATGTTCCTCGGTATTGGAGCCAATATCGGCTTCGACAACGATGAGGCTGCTACTGTTGCCAAACAGACCAATGCGCTGCATCACTGGGATGCCCTCTATTACAGAAGCGGTAATGCCCCCATGTCGCTCCTCTGGGACGGCACGAAGACCAACCTCTTGGGTCATGCAGGCTTGACGGCTGACTTCCGCCTCAGCGATGCTGTCAGCCTCGGTCTTGAGGTGAGCGCCAACACGCTTTCCGACAGCTACAATTCAAAGTCAGCTAAGAACAATGACTGGTACTTCAATGCCCTCCTGGGTGTGAAGGTCAACCTTGGCGATGCCTATGGTGTCTTCGCTCCTGGTTCCAACTTCAAGCCCCGCCGCTCGCTCTTCAATCGTCAGCCCCGTGTTGTCGAGAAAGAGGTTATCAAGGAGGTCGAGGTTGAGAAGATTGTCGAGAAGCCCGTCTATATCGAGAAAATTGTCGAGGTTGAGAAGAAGCCTGAGCCCCTGCGCCGTGACGTGTTCTTCACCATCAACAGCACTCGCATTGACCCGACTGAGGACAAGAAGCTGGATGAGATTGCCGCTTACCTGAAGCTCAATCCGCAGGCCAAGGTTAACGTTACCGGCTATGCTGACAAGGGTACTGGCAACGCACAGATCAACAAGCGCCTTGGCGAGAACCGCGCAAAGGTCGTAGCCGACCGTCTGGTCAAGCAGTATCGTGTAGATCGCTCGCAGATTGTCGTCGACAGCAAGGGTGACACCGAGCAGCCTTTCGCAGAGAACGACAAGAACCGCGTCAGCATCTGCATCGCTGAGTAATCCTGTGCTTTAACCAAGCATGAAAGACACAGAGCGTTGGGGGACGTTTTGCTCCCTGGCCCTGTGTCTTTCTTTTGTTACACATCTTTTATTATAAAGACTTGAAAAAATGAAGAAATCCCTACTTTCACTGCTGACGCTCCTGCTGCTGTCTGTGTCTGCCACGGCCCAGACGATTCAAAAGGGCTATTATCGCGTGCGCAACTTCTACACCACTTCCTACAT
>JAILAA010000204.1 GCA_024681875.1 Prevotella sp. | reverse complement strand
GAGCACGGGGTCGAAGTCGCGGATGGCACGGTAGCAGGCCTTCGGACGGTAGTTCTCGTCGAAGGGCAGCGGGTGGTTGTTCACGCCGAGCCACGAGTCACGGTCGCCGAGGTTCCAGAAGGTGACGTTGTCGATGACGTCAGCATGCTTGCGGAACACCTTGAACAGGCGTGCGTACTGGTCGGTCTGCAGCGTTCCCATGTATCCGGGCATAGGACGAGCCTCACCGCGTGAGAACATCAGCTGGCCGCCGCTCTCGTTGTTCATGCGCAGGTCGAGCTCGGTGATGTTGATGTGATTCACAATCTCCTTGAAGCGCACGATGGCCTTCTCAAGCTGAGCCTCATCGGGGAAGTAGATGTTGTAGTGGCCCTGCATGCCGATACCGTCGATGGGCACGCCGGCGTCCTTCATCTTCTTTACCATATTATATATACGCTCGCGCTTGCCTTCGTCCACACAGCTGTAGTCGTTGTAGAACAGCAGTGTGTTGGGGTCGGCCTCACGGGCAAACTGGAAAGCCTTGGCAATGAACTCATCGCCGCAGAGCTGGAAGTGACGGCTCTGGCGGTAGGGGCTGGGCTCCTCACCTGGACGACGGCCCCAGCGGGGACCACCGCCGTCGTCGGCCATGGCCTCGTTGACCACGTCCCAGGCATAGACCACGTCCTTATAGCGGTTCACCACGGTGTGGATGTGCTCACGCAGGCGCTCGTAGAACACCTCCTTCGTAACGGGCTTGCCCTTCTTGTCGGTGAACATCCAGTCGGCAAACTGCGAGTGCCAGCAAAGGCAGTGGCCGCGCATCTTGATGCCGTTCTGGCGGCAGAAGTTAGCAATCTTGTCGGCGCGCTCAAAGTTCCATACGCCCTCTTGAGGGTGTATCTCTCCTGGCTTCCAGTCGTTCTCAGCTGTCACGCTGTTGAACTCTTTCTTGATGAGTGCCATCTGAGCCTCATCGCTCACGTTACGCTGGTTAAGGGCGACGCCAATGGTGAAATAATCTTTGTAGGCATCCTTCAGACCGACGTTGGCTCTAGGGTCTACCTGACGGAATTGTGCCCATGTGCTGGTGGCGGATATGGCCGTCATCGCCAACAGGGCTAAGAAAAATTTTTTCATGTGTTATGTTTTTGGTTGTTGATAAAAAAGATTTGCTTGCTGCAAAGTTATACATATTTATTGATAAGGAGGCAGGTTAATAGGGCTTAATTCGTGCGATGAGACAATAAGAGATAAAAATGAAACAAATAGAAAACACACTCCAGCTCTTTTTTTGTAAATTTGCACCAAATTACCGTATCTGACACAGAATCACATTATCAACCATTATCGAAATGAAGAGAATCATCGGCTTATTGCTCTTGGGAATGCCGCTTATGCTGGCGGCTCAGAATCCAATTATCCGTGACCAGTTCACGGCTGACCCGACGGCTCGTGTCTTCAATGGGCGCGTCTATCTCTACCCCTCACACGACATCTTCCCGCCAGATCCTTCTACGCCGGAGGGCGCCAATCTTCGCCCGAACTGGTTCTGCATGGAAGACTATCATGTGTTCTCGTCGGATAATCTGACCGACTGGACCGACCACGGCGTCATCGTCACGCAGAACAAGGTGCCTTGGGTAAGGCCCAATTCCTATTCCATGTGGGCGCCCGATTGCGTGGAGAGAAATGGCAAGTATTATTTCTACTTCCCGTCAACACCTAATGGGGCCATGCGAGGCTTCGGCGTAGGTGTTGCCATTGCCGACAGTCCCACAGGGCCGTTCATCCCTGAGCCGGAGCCTATCAAGGGCATCAACGGCATCGACCCATGCGTGCTTCAGGCCTCCGACGGCAATGCCTACATCTTCTGGGGCAATGGACGTTGCGCCAAGCTCAAGCCCAACATGAAGGAGCTGGCCGACGACACCCCGACCGAGATGGTGAAGTTTGGTGACCGCGAGTTTGAGATGATGGGCGTCAACTGCCTCAAGGACCTGCCCAACCGTCAGGCCGAGGGACCGTTTGCCTTCGAATACAACGGCAACTATTATCTGACCTATCCGTATGTGAGGGAGAACACTGAAGTTCTTGGCTACGCCATGAGCAAGAATCCGATGGGGCCCTACGAATACAAGGGACTGATCATGGCCGAGCAGCCCAACGGTTGCTGGACCAACCACCACAGCATTGTCAACTACCAGGGCCAATGGTACCTGTTCTATCACCACAACTATTTCTCTCCGAACGACGACAAGCGCCGCTCTGCCTGCATTGAGAAGCTTTACTTCAATGCCGACGGCACCATCCAGGAGGTGAAGCAAACCCTGCGAGGCGTAGGCATCAACAAGGCTACGGAGAAGATTGAGATTGACCGCTTCAGCACTGCCAGCAGCGATGTGACTGAGGAGCTCATCGACACTGTGAACACCTTCCGCAGCTATCAGGCTACCTTGCCGACAAAGGGCAGCTGGCTGAAATACAACGACGTAGACTTCAGCTGCATCAAGGACGGCTATCTGATTATCAACGTGAAGGCTGCCGACAACACCGAGTTCAGTATCCGCGAGAAGAGTGAAAAAGGCAAGGTCATTGCCCGCATCAAGCTGACGGTGAAGCCCGAGCCGACCACCGACCCTATGATGGCCCGCTTCCGTCGTGATCTCACTAACCAGTGGCTCTCGCAGGCCGCTAACCTTGAGTACACACCTAAGGGCGTTACCGACCTCGTCATTACCAACGAGGGCAACGGCGCGCTTAGTGTTGACTGGGTGCAGTTCAAGAACCGCCCCGACTACTTCACCTCCGTCCCGTCTGGTGCGATGCCATCGCACCCCGACGACGAAGGCTTCATCCGCCGCTGGATGCTCTTGGAGCCCATTGACAAACCCAACAGCGGCAATACCGTCTTCACCGACAGCTATCTGCGCGAGCACTTTAATCGCGAATACTTCAAAGGCCAGCAGACCATCCTGCCCAAGAATGGCCAGAAGGTGACGGCCGTGTTCCAGCAGGAGCAGGCCCCCGCAGGCTTTGGTCGTGGTGCCCAGCAGATGCCTGAGGGCCCGAAGGTGAAGACCGTGAAGCAAACGCTGACGTGGCACGCCTTGGAAAGCAACATGTTTAACGTGAAGCTCTTTCGCTTCGCCGAGAAATACGGAGAGAAGGTCTACGGCGTGCTCTTCTGGGCAGTCACCATCATCGACTGCGACGAAGACATCGAGAACGTGCGCCTTGCCGTTGGCTCCAACTCAGCCTCGATGTGGTGGCTCAACGGCGAGGAAGCCCTGCTGCTCAGCGGCGACCGGCGCATGGTGAAGGACGACGCCATGTCGCAGCGTCTCACGCTGAAGAAAGGCCGAAACATTCTGCGCGGTGCCATCATCAACGGCCCGGGCATGAGCGACTTCTGCGTCCGTTTCCTTGACGAGCAGGGCAAACCTGTCACGAATTATAACGTAACGCTTTCCTCGAAATAACGTGACAAGGAAATAACGTAATGACGTAATAACGTGATAACGACATAACGTAATAACGACATAACGTAATAACGACATAACGTAATAACGAAATAACGACATAACGAATTCAATTGATTATGAAAACAAAATATCTGACAGGTTTATCATTTATCATTTGTTCTTTATCATTTAGCCCTGCAAGGGCGCAAGTGGGTGCACCCTACATCCACGACCCGTCGACCATCGCCGAATGTGAGGGCAAATACTACACCTTTGGCACAGGCGGCGGAGGCCTTATCAGTGAAAATGGCTGGACGTGGAACAGTGGCGCTGAGCGCCCAGGCGGCGGCGCAGCCCCTGATATTATGAAGATTGGTGACCGCTACCTCTGCATCTACGGTGCTACTGGTGGTGGACTGGGTGGCGGTCATAGCGGCCGCATCCTTACCATGTGGAACAAGACACTCGATCCGAAGAGTCCTGACTTCAAGTGGACAGAGGCCGTTGAGGTATGCAGCAGCGACGGCATGGAAGATCAGGACGCCATCGACCCCGGCATGTTGCTCGACCCCACGACGGGACGTCTGTGGGTGAGCTACGGTACCTATTTCGGCACCATCCGACTCATTGAGCTTGACCCGAAGACGGGCTTCCGTGTCAGCGGCAACAAGGAGAAGGACATCGCCATCGACTGTGAGGCCACCGACCTCATCTACCGCAACGGCTGGTACTACCTTCTCGGCACCCACGGCACTTGTTGCGACGGCGTGAACTCCACCTATAACATTGTGGTGGGTCGCTCGCGCAGCGTGGAAGGCCCCTATATAGATAATGTGGGACGCGACATGTACCACGGCGGAGGCCGTATGGTCATCGCTGCAGGCGACCGCAAGACGGGTGCCGGACATTTCGGACGTACCATCATCGATGAAGGCGTCGAGATCATGTCGTTCCACTGGGAGGCTGACTTCGACATGGGCGGCCGCTCTACATTGGCCATCCGTCCGTTGCTTTGGAAGAACGACTGGCCCTACGCCGGCGAGCAGGTCAAGGAGGGCGTCTACGAGATTGAAAGCGAGCGCCGCGGCTACTCCTTGGAGCTGGCAGTCGACTTCGTGCGCATGCAGCAGGAGCGCATGGGATGGTTCAACCGCGACCAGATGCAGCAGCCCGTGAAGCCCGTGGCCAACCAGACGCTGGCCGAGGTACAGGGTTCTTGGCCCGAGGGCGAGATTGCCGTGCGCTGCAGCGACTATATGTTCCGTCCGTGGCAGAAGTGGCAGGTTGTGCCCGTTCCCCAGCGTGGAGGCACCATCGCAGGCCCGCTCTATGTCATCCGCATCGAGGGTACCAACCGCGCCCTGACCGCCACCGACAAGCTGGAGGTTGTTACGAGGGAACTGGCCGACCTCGACGAACAGCTCTGGCGCATCGAGCAGCTCACCGACGGCACCTATCGCATCATGCCCTACGTCATCCCCGGCCAGGAGGGCAATAACCAGAAGTATTGCCTTTACTCCGCAGGCGACAGCACACCCACTCTCGCTGAGTATGACTTCAGCAGCGACAACTCGAAGTGGAACTTCCGCAACCACTAATCAGCATTTTTAAATTAATAATAAATCAATGAAGAAATTAACAGCAATGGCTGCCTTGTTGATGGCAGCCACCATGGGCCTCAGCGCCCAGCGGCCCATGAGCGCCCCGAAAGGCGGCAAGGCCATCAGCGATGAACTCGTCGGCATCTTCTTCGAAGACATCAACAACTCTGCCGACGGCGGCCTCTATGCCGAGCTCATTCAGAACGGCTCTTTCGAGTACAGTCCTGCCGACCGTGACGGATGGGGCGCCGGCACAGCATGGAAGCAGATACGTCCGGGGCACTCCTTAGGCACCCTGCAAGTGCGCATGGACAATCCGCTCCACCCTAACAATGCCACCTACATGCGCCTGCACACCGAGCGCACGAAGGAATTCAAAGACTACAAGGGCTGGAAAGGATTCGGTCTGCAGAACGACGGCTTCGACGGCATTTCGGTGAAGGCCGGCGCGAAGTACGACTTCTCCGTTTTCCTGCGCAACATCGGTGGTGCCAAGCAGGTACGCGTGGTATTAGCCAAGCCCGGAGAGGGCTGGGGCGCCGACCCCATCGTATTGGACGAGACGACATTAGACGTGAGCAGCACGTCATGGCAGAAATATGAGGCCGTGCTGACACCCACCGAGGACTGCCAGAAGGCCAACCTGCAGATTCTCGTCCTCACCGTGGGCGACCTCGACATCGACCAGGTGTCGCTGATGCCCGAGGACACCTACAAGGGTCACGGACTGCGCAAGGACCTGGCACAGGCCTTGGCCGACCTGCACCCGAAGTTTATGCGCTTCCCCGGCGGATGCGTGGTGCACGGTGGTGGCGACGGTTTCTGGAACACCTACCGCTGGAAGACCACCATCGGCCCGAAGGAGCAGCGCCGACAGCTGAAGAACACCTGGGGCTACCACCAGAGCGTGGGACTGGGCTACTTTGAGTATTTCCAGTTCTGCGAAGACCTCGGCATGGAGCCTGTGCCCATCCTGCCCAGCGGCGTGAGCTGTCAGGGCACCAACGGCGGTTGGAACATGTGGCCCACACAGGCCCAGGACGTCGTGCCCATGAGCGAGATGGACGAGTGGGTGGCTGAGGCCATTGACCTCATCGAGTGGGCCAACGGCGACCCTGCCACCAACAAATGGGCCAAGATGCGTGCCGATGCAGGTCATCCGAAGCCCTTCAACCTGAAATACTTGGGCATTGGCAACGAGGAGAAGATTTCGCCCGAGTTCATCGAGCGCTTCAAGTATATCTATGAGCGCGTGATGAAGGCCCATCCCGAAATCATCATCGTGGGCACCGCCGGCCCCGGCTCACATGAGGGCAATCCCGACTTTGAAGCCGGCTGGAAGTTGGCCGAAGAGCTCGACATGCCCATTCTAGACGAGCACTACTACGAGAAGAACGACTACTTCCTGAACAAGCGCCAGTACGACAACTATCCGCGTGACCGCAAGACGAAGGTCTACCTGGGCGAGTATGCAGCCAAGGACAAGAAGCTCATCGACGCCCTGGCCGAGGGTCTCTACCTGCTCCACGTGGAGCGCAACGCCGACGTGGTATGCATGACCAGCTATGCGCCTCTCTTCGCCCGCAAGAACGGCACACAGTGGAACCCCGACCTCATCTACTACGACAACGAGCGTCCGTTCCTTACCTGCAGCTACTACGTGCAGCAGCTGTTCGGCCAGTCCAGCGGCCAGTATTACTATGGCGACTGTGTCTCGTTTGAGGGCGACGCCCCCGGCGTGGAACAGCCTCAGGCCGACGTGCATTACGGTCAGAGTGTTATCCTGAACGTGAAGACGCGCAAGCTTTATGTGAAGATGGTGAACGCCGGCGACCAGCCGAAGAAGGCCAACGTCAATCTGAGCCGTTTCGGTCTGAAGAAGATGGCTACGAAGACTGTGCTCACTGGTGCTCCTGACCAGGAAAACAACTACGATGCCCAGCCCATTGCCCCACAGACCGAGCAGTTGAAGGCCAAGAAGAAGTTCACGCTCGACCTGCAGCCGTACAGCATGGTAATGCTGGAGTATCAGTTGTAAGAAATAGGTTTAACTCCTCTTCCAGAACGAGCGGGTGAAGAGCACAAGTACGGCGATGATTTCCAGACGGCCGACGAGCATTAGGAAAGAACAAAGCCACTTCAACCCGTCGCTAAGATCGGCCCACGACATCTGTGGGCCGATATTTGTATCCAGCCCGGCGCCCACATTGCTGATAAGGCTTAACGAAATGGTCAGCGCGTTGGTGATGTCGATGCCTGAGAGTGCCATTGCCACGGCAGTGACGAGCAGCATGATGATATAGAGCGTGAAAAAGGCCAGTAGCGTCACCAGTCGGCTCTGCGGTATGTTCTGTCCGGCCAGGCGTACAGGCAGTACAGCATTTGGATGAAGGATATGGTGGAGCTCATTACGCATGACGCGCAGCAGCATCAACACGCGGATGCTCTTGAAACCGCCCGTAGTGCTGCCTGCGCAGGCTCCCATGAACATCAGCACCCCCAGGATAACCCATGTGATGTGTGGCCAAGTGCCCGCATCAGTATTGCTCAGGCCTGTGGTGGTGATGAATGACACCACTTGGAACAGCGACGAGCGCAATGCCTCCTCTACGTCGTAATCCATTCGTGAGATGAGCAGGTACATAATCCACAGTGTGGCGCCAATAATGGTGATGACATAGAGTTTGAACTCAGAGTTACGCAAGATAGCACCAGCCCTTAGCTTGAAGAAGAAAAGATATAGCAGCGTAAAGTTGATGCCTGCAAGGAACTGGAAGAGGATAGCCAGGTATTCGATGACGGGTGAGGCGAGGAAAATACTTCCGTTGTGTGTGGAGAAACCGCCAGTGGCCGTTGTCGTCATCGAGTAGTTGGCGGCATCAAACCAGTCCATGCCGCACAGCCAGAACGACACGCCGCAAACTACTGTCAGCAGCAGATAGATGGTCCAAATCCATTTTGAGCTGGTCGACAGCCTCGGATGCAGCTTTGACCGCATAGGGCCGGTGGCCTCTGCTGCGAACACCTTCACGCTGCCGCCCACCAACGAGGGCAGAATGGCAATTGTGAAGAACACGATGCCCAGGCCGCCTATCCACTGCATCAGTGAGCGCCAGAACAGCAGGCCATGCGACAATGACTCCACGTCGTCGATGACCGTGGCACCCGTGGTGGTGAAGCCCGACATCGTCTCGAAATAAGCGTCGGCCAGGTTTGTCACTGACCCGCTGAGCAGGAAGGGCATCATGCCGAAGAGTGAGAACACCACCCACACCAGCGTCACAACAACGTAGGCATCGCGGCGACTTAACGAGTTCTCTGCCTCGTGTCCCCAGTAACGGAAGAGGAAAGCGCCCGTCAGCGTCGTAGCGGTCGACGTGATGAACATGGGTATGTCTGCCTCATTGTAGATAATGGTCATAATGAGGCAGCACGCCATGAAGAACGCCTCGATGAAGAGCAACGAACCCAGAATCTTTGCTATGAGCTTCCAGTTAATCATCGTGTATGTGAACTTTCGAGAAACTGCAACTCGTGCATGAGCATCTCCAGACGGGGCATGGCAAATCCTGCGGCAGCTGCTATCTTGATGGGACGGGCGTAGAGATACTCTATCTCCATGGGCCGGTGGAAATCGTAGTCAAGGCGCATGGAAGGCGAGTAGGGCGTCATCTCGTCAGTCATGCTGATCATCAGGTCGGCAAAGCTTTCGTCGATGTTCTTCACGCCGAGGTGTTGAGCGGCGCCAATGACCTCCATCATTTGCTCGCGGATGAGCTGGCGTGTTGCGGGATGCTTGAGCAGCAGGTCGGTCTGCGTGTGCAAGGCGACGGTCATTCCGTTGAAGGGCATGTTCCAGACAGCCTTTTTCCACCGGGCCTCTTGGTATTCCACTAATCCTGCTTTCACGCCGGCTGCGTTGAAGTCGGCGCAGACCTGCTGCAAAAGGGTCTCGCCGCACGAGAATCCTGCCAGGTTTATCTGACCGTAGCATTGGTGGTCGATGCGTCCGGGCTCTGTCTTTGCCGAGCAGATAAAAGCCAGGCCGGCAGCGAGCTGCACGCCGGGGAACATGGCTTGTACATCGTCTTCCACACCGATACCGTTCTGTATGAGTACCACCAGCGTCTGAGGGTGGAGTAGGGGAGGCAGCAGCGAGGCGAGCAGGTGGTTGTTGACCGATTTCAGGCATACCAGCACTACGTCGGCCTTGGGCATCAGTTGTGTGTCGTTGTATACCAAGGGGCTGTCCAAGTGGAACGATCCGTTGCACGAATCCACCTGTAGGCCGTGTTCCTTTACATAGTCATAATCGCTATGCAGCAGGAAGCAAACCTGCTTTCCGCTTTGAGCCAGCCGTGCACCATAATAGCCGCCGATGGCTCCTGTACCGATAACTGCGTAGGTCATCAATCTTATTTACTATTTTGTTATTTACTATTTACTATTGATTTTGTGATTTTATGATTTTCAATTTGTTTTTCATTCTTCACGATAAATCGATAAATACATCAAATTGACAAATAAATAGTAAATCGTAAATCGTCAAATTGTAAATCAATCATTATTTATTTACTTCTTCTTGACAGGGTCGCAGGTGAGGCCGCAGCCCAGTTTCTTGAAGATCTTGCGGTCTACCTCGCTCAGCATTACGGTGCTGTGCACCTGGCAGTAGCGTACACGGGGCAACTGTTCCAGTGCGCGACGGCATTGCTCGTCGGTGCGGCTCAGCACGCTCAGCGCCACCAGCACCTCGTCGGTGTGGAGTCGTGGATTCCTTGCGCCCAGATATTCGGTCTTCGTCTTCTGCACCGGCTCTATGAGGCTCTGCGGTATGAGTTTTGCCTCGTGGGCGATGCCGGCCAAGTGCTTCATGACGTTTAGCAGGAGGGCGGCTGAACAACCCAGTAGGGGCGATGACTTTGAAGTGATGATGGTGCCGTCGTCCAGCTCCATGGCGGCAGCAGTGTGCCCGCTCAGCTCCTTCTTCGCGGCAGCGGCTACGGTGACGCGGCGGTAGGCGGTGGTAATCTTCGCCTGATTGAACAGCATCAGTATCTTGTTCACCTCGTTCTCATTGTCGGCACCCTCGGCCATCTTGTTCGTGGCATCGTAGTAGCGGCGGATGATCTCTTCGCGCGATGCATTACAGCACACCTCGTCGTTGCTGATGCAGAAGCCGACCATGTTGACGCCCATGTCGGTAGGCGACTTATACGGGCTGCCTCCGTAGATACCTTCAAAGAGTGCGTTGAGCACAGGGAATATCTCGATGTCGCGGTTGTAGTTGACGGCAATCTTATCGTAGGCCTCCAAATGGAACGGGTCAATCATATTCACGTCGTTCAAATCGGCAGTGGCGGCCTCGTAGGCGATGTTCACTGGGTGCTTCAGTGGCAGATTCCATACGGGGAAAGTCTCAAACTTGGCGTATCCGGCGTGGATACCGCGCTTGTTCTCGTTGTAGAGCTGGCTGAGACAGACGGCCATCTTGCCGCTGCCAGGACCAGGGGCGGTGACGACGACGAGCTGTCGTGATGTCTCCACATAGTCGTTTTTGCCGAAGCCATCGTCGCTGGCTATCAGTTCCACATTGTGCGGATAGCCGTCGATAAGATAATGCACGTAGGACCGTATGTCGAGACGTTCCAGACGGTGGCGGAACTGGTCGGCGGCGTGCTGGCCGTTGTAATGGGTGATGACGACGCTGCCCACCATGAACTGGCGTTTCATAAACTCGTCGCGCAAGCGCAGCACATCCTCGTCGTAGGTAATGCCCAGGTCGGCGCGCACCTTGTTCTTCTCTATGTCGTCGGCCGAGACCACGATGACAATCTCCAGCTCGTTCTGCAGCTGTGCCAGCATACGGAGCTTGGAGTCAGGCTTGAAGCCAGGCAGTACGCGCGAGGCGTGGTGGTCGTCGAAGAGCTTGCCGCCCAACTCTAAATAGAGCTTGCCGTCAAACTGCGCTATGCGTTCACGGATGTGCTCTGACTGAATTTTGAGATATTTCTCGTTGTCAAATCCTATTTTCATGTTCTTCTTCCTTCTTACTTCTTACTTCTTACTTCTTACTTCTTACCTCTTCCATCTTCCCTCTTACTTCTTCCCTTCGTACCATTGTTTCAAAATGTAGAAGGCCTGTTTCTTTTCTCCGTTGTCAGAGAAGAGTCCTTTACGGTTATAGTAGTCCTGTATGCCGTTAAGCACGCGGCGCGGCGAACGGAAGTCCTTTAGGATCCAGGGCGTGGTGCCGCAGAGTCCATCGATCTTATCAAGCATGGCAGTGTTCTCTCGGTAGAGTTTGGCTTGGAACTCCTCTGTCCAGCGCTGGTTCTCGGCACCATGCAGGCCATAGCGGGCACCGCCGCCGAATTCACTGACGATGACGGGCTTGTCGTAGGGAATTTCCCACTCCATCTTCGGCGCATCATTGACGTCACGGTACCAGCCGATGTATTGGTTGAACGATACAACATCGACATACTCGTGCATATTGTCGTGCAGTCGGTTCTTGTAGTTGGAGGCACCTGTCACCTCCATCGCCATTGAGATGAGGCGCGTGTTGTCGAGTGAGCGGGCATGTTGTGCCAGACGGCCGAGGAAGTCGTCGCGCTGTGGTGAGTGCGGCGTTTCGTTGGCGATGCTCCAAATGATGATGTTGGCGCGGTTCTTGTCGCGGCTGATCATGTCGGTGAGCTGTCGCTGTGCGTTGGCGTAGGTGTCGGGGTTGGTCCAGGCAATGGTCCAGTAGCAGGGAATCTCGCTCCACACCATGATGCCCATGCGCTCGGCCTCGCGGATGGCATACTCGTTGTGCGGATAGTGGGCCAGGCGTACGAAGTTGCAGCCCAGCTCCTTGGCCCAGCTCAGCAGTTCATGGGCGTCGGCGGTGCTGTTGGCTCGCCCGCCGCCGTGGGCTTTCTCCTCATGGATGCTGATGCCGCGCAGGAAGACAGGCTCGCCGTTGAGAAGAATCTGCTTGCCGCGGGCTTCGATGGTGCGAAAGCCGATGCTGTCGGCAACAAAGTCACCGACCTCAGAACCGGAGGCTGCATCAGCGGCGAGCGACAGTTCAACACGGTAGCGCTTGGGGGTGTCGGGGCTCCAAAGCGAGAGTTTCTTAGCGGGTATGCGCAGCGTGGTGCTGACCTTACCCTCGGCATCGGTGACGCACGCCTGCTTTAGGCGCAGTTCGGGGATGTTCAGCATCACCGTGCGTCCGGCTTCTTTCTGGCTCAGGCTGGCCGTGAAGTCCACCTCACGCCACTTGGGGCTGTTCTGCTTCTGCAGTTTGAGGCTATAGTCCTCTATATATAAATATGGTACGCGCACGAGAAGCACGTCGCGTGTCAGGCCGCCATAGTTCCACCAGTCGAAGATCTGCGTGGGCACGGCCTCAGCCTTGCGCTTGTTGTCCACCTTGACGATGACGACGTTCTCACCCTCCTTCAGCAGGTCTGTAACGTCGTAGTTAAACGGTGTGAAGCCGCCAATGTGGTGACCCGCCTCGCGCCCGTTCACCCATACGCGGCAGTCGTAGTTGGCAGCGCCGAAATAGAGTAGGACCTTGTCTCCTTCCTCTTCGGAAGAGGCGGAGGAATGATGGAAAGATTTCTTAAACCACACAGTGCCCTCATAGAAAAACAGACGGTCGTCTTGCGTGTTCCAGTCGCCGGGAATCTGCATCACGGGCGCCTTGTCAAAGTCATATTCGATAAGGTCTTCGGGCCGTTGCGGCTTGGCGTTGATGAAGAATCCCCATCGCGTGGGATTCATGCGGTAGTCGTAGTATCCCTCCTCCTGTACGTCAACAATGTAGTGCCACGGGCCGTTAAGCGAGGTGATGTGACGGGCCATTACATTCTGTATCAGCGGCACCTCAGCAGCTGTGCCTGCCATTGCCGTAAAAGCAGTAAGAACAAGGGAAAGGAATAGTTTTTTCATGAAGGTAAACTGTTTGTCCTCATAATAAGATGTGCAAAGATACAACTTTTCTGTGAAAAAGAACAGCCTTTGTCAAAAAAAATACGAAACAGCCCCCAACCTCTTGACACATCCCTATGAAAAAAATGCTTCTTCTGCAATTTGGTTGATACAAATGAGAAATTTATGTTTCAGGGCGTGAAACATGTGTTTCCGGTGCGGAAACACATGTTTCTGCGCCTGAAACTTATGTCCTACGCCCGGAAACATAAAATTGATTGCTGTTAGGAAGAAACACAAATTACTTTCAACAAAATTAGAGTTGAACCAAATAAACTGGTTAAATGTGGTTAAATAGAAATGGCAAATATAATCTTTTTTGAATATAAGATGCAACTTTTTCAATAATTATTGCTACCTTTGCAGTCCAAAAAGTGGCAACTTGTAAAGAGAGAATAACTAACTACTATTATTTTTAATGAAGAATTTTTTTACTTTATTGGCCTTAGTGGCCTTTTCTATGACTGTGTCGTATGCTCAAAACGTTAAGCTGAAGGGCATCGGCCACAACAATCGCTATGACGATGGCGAGCAGATGACATCCACTTATCTGGGCTGGAATGCAGAATTGCAAAAGGCTGTCTTCATCGTCGACAACGGCATCTACAAGATGAACTGGAACGGCACATCGCTCACTACGCCCGAGAAAGAGCCTCCTGTGGTGGCATCTGAAATCAAGGGCGACAATGAGAAAGAGATATGGGCTGACAACTTCAACCTGATGTATGGTAACTCAGGTGCCGCCTACGTCAATGGTAAGCTTGTCACCGTCATGTCGCGCGACGAACAGTCGACCGTCGACGAACAGCTGTTTACTGTGCGCACATGGGATGCCACTACTGGTGACCTGCTCTCTACGGAAATCAAGCCGAAGAGCGCTACGCTTGAGTCGGCAGGCATGAGTTACAACCCCAAGGACGGCAAGGTATACGGCCTCTTCTACCTTACAGGCCAGAGCTTGCCTGAAGAGATTACCAGCGACCCTGACTATTTTGAGGATCAGGATGCAGACATGACCGACGGCGACGCCGGCTATGCCCTGTGCACCATCGACCTTGGCACTATGAAGGTGACGCCCATCACCCGCGGACTCTACTATTATAACTTCGTCACCTTCGCCATCAACAGTGAGGGACGCGCCTTCGCCATGACCAGCGGCGGTGCCAACGGATACATTGATGACGACGGTAAGATGCGCAATGTAAACGGCGAACTGACGGGTGCCCAGTTGTGGGAGTTTGACCTGTCAACCGGACTGCTGAAGACGGTTGCCGTGCAAGTGACCGACGAGGACGGCGAGACGTATACCGACTATGCGCCTACTGTGCCTGCCACCGGCTACTGTTCGCAGTACCGCCGCCAGGCAGCCTGCTTTGCTGCCAGCAACCCCAATAAGATGTACTGGGTGGGCTATTACAACAGTGGCAAGGGCATTAACGAATGGGGCTCGTGGGGCCAGCTCAGCGACAAAGAGTGGCGCACCAATGGTAAGTATGATACCGCCCTTTATGAGGTGGATGTCACCACTGGTGAGACCACACGTCTGGCGAAGATTACCAACCGCTGGATTTTCTCAGCCCTGTGGATTGACGGCGACGACCCCAGCGACGATGCCAGTGAAGACCCCTTTAACCAAGGCTCAGATGAACCTGAGGACGGCGCCTATATCGCTTTACAACATGCTGACAATGGCAGCATCTGGCAGCAGGTGGAGATAGGAAAGCAGTACACCTACTTCCTGCAGCCCGCTGAGGGATGGAGGGTGCACAGCGTCAGCTTCAATGGTAATGAGCTGACCATTGAAGGCAATACCGTGACGACTCCTGCTGTCAGCGCTGTACGTAATAAGCTTTATGTTACCTTCGAGAAGATGTCTGAAACAGCAATCGAAGCTGCCAGACAGGCTGACCAGCCTAAGGTGTTGGGAACAATGGGCGGCCTGCGCATCTGCAACGCCAATGCCGGCGACATCGTCAATGTCTATGCTGCCGATGGACGCCTGCTGCGTACACAGAAACTCAGTGGCCCACAGGCTGATATCAGTCTCGGCAGCGGTGCCCTCTACATTGTAAAGGTAGGGCAGAAGGTTGTGAAGGTGCGCCTGTAACTGTGATTGAAACCTTAAACAATAATTTCTCAAACCCAAAGTATGAAGAAATCAATACGCTTTCTGCTGCTTGCAGTCCTCACATTGGTCTGCGGCAGCGTTTCTGCAGATGAAGCTATGGGGACAACTGTGACCTGGCAGGCTTCTAATGGCGATCCTCTTACCACCATCTACCCTGACGGGAATATCTCTCTGAAATGGGAAGAGGGTGGCGGTGACTTTGCCCCTAAGTATTCAGGTAGCAGCGTCTATTTTTATAATGGCAACCGCCTGATAGTGGCTGGTACGGCAGAAGATGTCGTGATTTCCAAAATTGTCTTCACATTCAGCAATGGCAGTGTTGGCTTGGTTACATGTAATGCCAGTGGAAAGAATGAGAGCACTACAGGCATCACTAATGACACAGAAGCAATGACTTGTACATGGGAAGGAGAGGCAGGCAGCCTCATTTTCCGTGCATCTCAGCGTACAGGTGTCCGCTACATCAGTTCCATTGCCGTAACCTATACAGGCGGCAGTACTGGTCCTGTGGAGACCGCTCCTGTGCTCAATATCTCCAACAACACACTGGGCGACACTTACGATATGGACGTTAATGGCGTGTTTGTTGTCTATGCCAAAAACGAGGGTAACGCTGCTGCTGAGAATACGAAGGTAACTGTGTCCGTCGATGGAACAGAGAATACTATCTGGGAGATAGGTACACTGGCCATTGGTGAGGAAAAGTGGCAGAACGTGAAGTTCAACCTTGAAGGCCTCGAGACTGGCGAGCATACAGTCCAGCTGTCGTTGACTGCCGACAATGCCGAAGCTTTCAATCTGGAGAAAACCGTGACCTTCACGAAGAAGGCTCCCGAGGCTACTTTCAGCGTCAGCGCTACGGATGTAACCGTTCCTTACGGGGCAGAAAGCTATCAGGTTGTAGCTACGGTGAAGAATACCAGCGAGACTGTAGCCGCCGAGGGCGTCCAGGTGATGCTGCAGAGAAATATTCAGGATGTTGTGGAGCCTCAGACCGTAAGCCTGAGTGCAGGCGAGGAAAAACAGGTAACCTTCACCGTTGCAGCACCTGAGGGCGGTTTCACTCCAGGAGAGACGGGGCTTTGGGTCGTTGTGAAAGCCTATGAAAAGACGATGGCTCAGCAGGAGGTTGTTGTGACCTTCGAGGAAGCCCCCGTTGATGAGACTGTTATTGTGTCTCTGACCCAGATATTGGGCATCAGCGAAATTGACCTGGCTGCCGAGAGCAATACCATCAGCGTGTGGTGTGAGAACCAGAGCGAGATAGATGTTGACGCCACCATCAACGTGACCCTGAACGGCACAGCACTGACGCCACAGACCATAACCTTGAAGGCAAAGGATGGCGGCTACGCTTCGTTCACCCTGCCTACCGACAATCTCGTTGCCGGCCAGAAAGCCATTGTCGTGGCTACTCTCATAGCTGAGAATAACACTTCCGAAACAACTACACTGACCAAGGAGTATGATATTGTGGACAGTTCCGTGGTTGTTGAGCCGGAGTTTACGCTGACGGCTGACGACGTGGAAGTGGAGTTTGACGAGGAGACCATAAACGTCACGGTGAACGTGGAGAATGTCAGCGAAGTGGACGCCAACGAGGTAGTGGTCAAGCTCTATAATGGTCTGACAGTGCTTGGCGAGACAACCATTTCATCGCTTGCTGCCGGTGCCAACCAGGACGTTGTCTTCAGTTTCGCTAATACTTTCACTGCTGGCGTATATGAACTGCAGGCCATGGCTGGAAAGGCTGGCTGTTACATCAAGGTCACCGTGCTTGAGGAGCCTGTCACCGACTTGGCCATCACCGCCATCACAGGCACTATTGAACTCACGGCAGAGAACTCCGAGCTCTCCGTCTATGTCAATAATAATGGCAATGTTGACGTGAATGACGTTACGCTGTCGATTCTTGTTGGCGAGAATGTCATTGGTACAAGCATCATATCGGTCATGGCTGGCAAGAGCGCCATCTGCCCCGTCACTATCAGCACTGAAGGACTGTCGGAGGGCAACGTGGAGATTACTGCCAAGGTAGAGGTTGAGGGCGACGCTACGCCTGACGATAATGTCTATACCTACGCTTTCAACGTCACAACCGCTATTGAGACCGTCAAGGTGAACACTGCCGACATGCAGATATATACCATCGGTGGAAAGAGAGTCTACAGCATGCGCAAGGGCCAGGTGTACATCATCCGCTCGGCCGAAGGCAAGAATGGCAAGAAAACGCTGGTGAAGTAAGCCTGGAGCTTAGTTGCATAAAAAAACTATCGCTGGATTGATGAAAATCCAGCGATAGTTTTTTTTATATGTGCTTCTTAGAACTTTGCCATCTTAATGGCAACCACGGCACATTCGTCGCCCTTGTTTCCTAAGCGGCCACCTGCACGGTCGCGCGCCTGCTGCATGTCGTTAGTGGTCAAGAGTCCGAAAATGACGGGGATGCTGCTCGTGGCGTTCAGGCGTGCGATGCCTGCTGTAACACCTTGGCAGATGTAGTCGAAATGAGGGGTTTCTCCACGGACGACAGACCCAAGGATGATAACTGCGTCGTAGCCGTCGTTGAGCGTCATCTGGTGAGCACCGTAGATAAGCTCGAAGGAGCCGGGTACCCGCTTTACGTGAATGTTCTCAGGCAACGCTCCGTGCTTCTCAAGCGTATTGACACAGCCCTCAAGCAACGCGCCGGTAATCTCAGGATTCCACTCGGCAACGACAATGCCGAAAATCATATTTGACGCATCGGGCACATTTTGCGCGTCATAGGCTGACAGGTTGCGTGTAGCCATTTTCCGTAATAGAATAGATGGAAAAAAGTAAGAGGCAAGAAACCGGCTTAGTCAGAAACGCGTGCGATATACTCATCAATCAGCTCAACGAGGGGCGATGTCTGTGAGATACCGTCAACGTTTCTTACACGCTCGTACTTCTTCACTTTCTTGTACATTTCCAATGCTTCGGCCTTCTTGCCCTGAGACTCCAGAATCTCGCCAGCCTGTACATAGTAGATAGGCGACAGGAGGATATTGTCGGCCTTTTCGCCTGCCTTTTGCAGGGTCTTCACTGCGTCGTCCAGCTTGTTCACATGGGCGTAGGCATTGCCAAGTGCACCAAGTGCGGCGGGCGAGATGAGAAGGTCGCCAGCGTCGTCAAACTTCTCTAAATACTTCACGGCCTCCTCCCACTTGTCAAGATGGGCATAGCAAAGTCCGGCATAAAGGTTGGCCACGTTGCCGGCGCGTGTCGATGAGAATTCGTCGGCTATCTTCAGGAAGCCCATGCTCTTTGAAGCGCTGTCGCCGTTGAGGGCGGCCTGATAGTTTTCTTCGCTGAAGTCAACCACGCCGCGCTGCAGCGCTTCCATGGCGTTGTACATGCTCATCTGCGGAACGGAAGAGAGCGTCTGAGCTTCACGCAGTTTGGCGGCCTTGTGGTTGTTCCAGAAAACAATGCCAACAATGATGGCTACAACGGCGATAACGCCGCCGATAATCATGTTCTTGTACTTAAGGATGAAGTCCTCTTTCTTGTTCAGGCTCGGCTGTGTCTCAGCGGCGGCCATTTTTGAATTTTTCTCTGCCATTATTTTTTTGTTTTGTTCTTTTTCTTTTTAGGAAATGCGTTTTGCGGGCGCAAAATTACTGAAAATCTCGCAGATGATGAAATTTATTTCCATCTTTTTTTCCTTTTCTGCCACAAAAGCCGTAAATTTGCAAAAAAATTATGCTTTTAGAACAACTTTCCATTGCCAATTACAAGAATATTGCGTCGGCTGCGATGCATTTCTCGCCGAAAATAAATTGTCTTATAGGCGACAACGGAGCGGGAAAGACCAACGTGCTTGACGCCATCTATTTTCTTAGTTTCTGCCACTCGTCCAGCAGCAATCAGGATGCGCTTGCCATCCGCCACGATGAGGATTTTTTCGTGTTGGAGGGTAGCTACCTCTCACCTCACACCTCTCACCTCTCACCTCTTAAGTTGTTCTGTGGTATGAGGAAGGGGCAGAAGAAGCATTTCAAGCGTAATGGAAAGGAATATCAGCGGCTGTCTGAACACATCGGTTTGATTCCGCTGGTCATGGTGTCGCCTGCTGACACGTCACTGATTGAAGGTGCCAGCGATGAACGCCGTAGATTGATGGATCAGACGATTGCGCAGCGCGACCATGCGTATATAGATGCCCTCAACCGCTACAACAAAGCGTTGCTGCAGCGCAATGCTTTGTTGCGTGATGAGGATCACGAGCCCGACGCGCAGCTGATGGAGCTTCTTGAGGAGGAAATGGCGCGCTATGGCGAGACGGTGTCGGCAAAGCGCAGCACCTTTGTCGCCGCCTTGGAGCCTGTCTTCCAGCATTTCTACCAGAGGGTGAGCGACGGCCATGAGGACGTGTCACTCAGCTACGTCTCACATTGCCAGCGCGGGCCGCTGCTCGACGTCATCCGGCGCGACCGCCATAAAGACCGCGCTGTGGGCTATTCACTGCATGGCATCCACCGCGACGACCTGGAGATTCTCATCAACGGTCATCCCATGCGCCGTGAGGGCAGCCAGGGACAGCAGAAGACGTTTGTCATTGCCCTTAAACTGGCACAGTATAAGATCTTGGATGAGTCTAATGAGACTAATGGATTCCATGAGGGCGATGAGTCCTATAGGGAGAATGGGGTGGGGCATCCCATCTTGCTTCTCGACGACATTTTCGACAAGCTGGATGCACATCGTGTGGAGCAGATCATTCATTTGGTGGCTAGTCAGCAGTTCGGCCAGATATTCATTACCGACACGAACCGCGACCACTTGGACCAGATCCTCTCTCATGGCGACTGCGACTATCGCCTCTTTCATGTCAATGATGGAATAATTGAGCAACGGATGGACACGGATTAATACTGACGATCCGTGCGAATCCGTGTTCATCCCTTGCAAATACGATAAGATGTTTAAGCGAAGAGAACAACCTGTAGAGAAGCTGGTGATGCAGCAACTGCGCTTTCTGGGCTTAGAGACGCCACTGTTGCAGAAGCGCCTTGTTGAGTCGTGGCCTGTAGTGGCTGGCGAAGCCGTTGCTCGTTATACTACGAATGTGCGCATACAGAATCAGACGCTCTTCGTTTCGCTTTCTGTTCCTGCCCTGCGTGCTGACTTGAGCATGAGGCGCCAGGAGTTTGTCCAGCGGCTTAATCAGCATGTTGGGGCACAAATTATTGCCGACATACGATTCTGCTGACTTCATCTTTTTTTGTACAAGAGTGCATCCTGTTTATTTAAATGAAAATGAGTAATTTAGCAGAATAAATCTGAACATGATGAAACACTACATTCCAATGTTAACACTGCTGCTGGCCACGACGGTCGCGGCGCAAGAGAAAACGGAAATCAACGAGTTCAATTTAGCAGGGCCTTTTGCCGTGACCCAGCCCTTCGCCATCGATACCGTCAAGGTGGATGGCACGAAGTTCGATGAGAAATCGCTGTTGGAAGCTCTGCCCCACGATGCCGCAGCCACTACGACATGGCAGGCAGGACTGCTGCCCTCGCTCAGTGAGTCAAAGAGCGTGGGCGTGCTCAGCTTCTTCCTGAACAACAGCGACTTTGTGAAGGGAACCATCAGCGTGGAAGGCCCCACGAACTATAAGCTCTTCATCGACGGCCAGGAGGCTGGCGGCGAGCTGAAGCTGGCGCCCGAGCACCACACGCTGGCCGTGAAGTTTCTGGCGCAGCCGAGTGACACCGACAGCATCCGCGTCACCATCGATGCCAACCGCCTCGTTGTGCCAACGCTGGCCAAGGAGCATCCCTATATGGCGCACGACCTGACCGACGGGCGGCGTGTGCGCGGCATCAGTCTCTCGGCCGATGGAGTGTATGCCACAGTGAGCTATCAGATTACCGAGCGTGGCGGAAACAGCCGCTGGGAGTACGAGCTACGCGATGTAAAGACGCAGCGTATCATCAGCCGTCCTACGCAGAATGTGCGCTGGCTGCCTCGTACGTGCGCATATATAGAAGAGGTGTGGGAAGATGACAAGCGGATGCTCTACAAGGTTGAGCCTTTGACAGGACTGCGCAGTGTCTTTGCCACTAACGTGCCGAAGGGTGGCTACACCGTCAGTCCAACCGAGGATTATCTCATCATCACCGCCGAGGAAGAAGGCCCGAAGGAAGACCAGGACGTCTTTGAGGTCTTGGAGATGGATGACCGTCAGCCGGGCTGGCGCGACCGCAACTATTTGGTGAAATTTGACCTGGCATCGGGCATTGCTCAGCGCATCACTTTCGGTACGAAGGGCGAATATCTCAGCAGCATCTCAGCTGACGGTAAGACATTACTTGTTGTCTCGTCCTATAGCCGTCTGGCCAAGCGCCCCACGGAGGTGCAGGACTATTACTTGATGGATGTTCAGACACTGAAGGCCGATACACTCATGCAGTGCGTGGGGTTCCTCAGTGGGGCACAGTTCTCGCCCGACGGCAAGCAGCTGCTCTTCCAAGGTACGCCCGAGGCCTTCGACCGTATAGGCTGCCAGCTACCTGCCAGTGTCACGCCGAGCATGACCGAGAACGAGTTGTTCCTCTATGACATCGCTACCAAGCAGGTAACGCCGCTGACCAAAGACTTCGACCCCTCTGTTGAGAACGTCGACTGGTCGCAGGCTGACGGTCTCGTCTATTTCTCGGCCGAAGACCGCGATTACGTGAACCTCTTCCGTCTTAATCCCGCGACGGCCACCATCGAGCAGTTGCCTTTGCCCGGCGACGATACCTACCGCTGGGACTTGGCTGCACATGCTTCAACGCTGGCCTATTTGTCGTATAGGACGATGGAACCCGCATCGGCCTATATCACAAATATTAAACCTCAAATCTCAAAACTCAAGTCTCAAATCATCTTCGACGGCAAGACGGCGCTTGGCGATGCTACGCTCGGCACGTGCAAGGACTGGAACTTCACCAACAGCAAGGGCGATACGGTTTATGGGCGTCTCTATCTGCCTGCCGACTTCGATGCCACGAAGAAATATCCGCTCATCGTCTACTACTACGGTGGCTGCTCACCCGTGAGCCGCTACTTCGAGTCGCCCTACGCACCGCAGATGTGGAACTCATTAGGCTATGTGGCCTATATCCTGCAGCCCAGCGGCGCTACAGGCTTTGGGCAGGAGTGGGCCTCGCGCCACGTGAACACTGCCGGTCGTGGCCCTGCCGAGGACATCATCGAGGGAACGAAGAAACTGTGCGCCGAGCATCCGTTTATCAATGCGGAGAAGATTGGCTGCATGGGTGCCAGCTATGGCGGCTTTATGACACAGTATCTGCAGACACAGACCGACATCTTCGCCTGTGCCGTCAGCCACGCTGGCATCGCCAACCATACCAGCTATTGGGGTGAGGGCTATTGGGGCTATAACTACAGCGAGGTCAGTATGGCCAACAGCTATCCTTGGAGCCACAAGCAACTCTATGTAGACCAAAGTCCGCTGTTCAATGCCGATAAGATTCACACGCCGTTGCTCCTGCTTCATGGCAACGCCGACACCAACGTTCCCCTGATTGAGAGTCTGCAGATGTTTACTGCCTTGAAGCTTTTGGGACGCGAAGTGGCGCTTGTTGAGGTCGAGGGACAGAACCACCACATCACCGACTATGGCAAGCGCGAGAAATGGTTAGCTACACAGATGGCTTGGTTCCAGCGCTGGCTGAAGGATGACCCTAGTTGGTGGGAAGCACTTTATCCAAAGAAACACCTATGAGCATCAATATGAAAACATGGGTGGCCAGTGTCCTTCAGAGGAAAGAAGTGCTGGCCATACCAGTAATGACGCACCCGGGCATCGAGATGAATGGTCATACCGTGCGTGAGGCTGTCAGCGACGGGCGCGTCCATGCCGAGGCTGTAGTTGCGTTGGCAAGGAAATACCCCAGCGCTGCTGCGTGTACCATCATGGACCTTACGGTCGAGGCCGAGGCTTTTGGTGCAAAGATTGCCTTCAGCGATGATGCTGTGCCAGCCGTCGTCGGACGTTTGCTGCACAATGCGGCAGACATCAGCAACCTGCAGGTGCCGTCGCTCCATGCTGGGCGCATCCCTGAATATCTAAAGGCCAACCTCCTTGTCGCCAATAGCCTCCCCCATTTGGGGGCGGATGGAGGGGGCCAAAAAGTAACTTCTCCCCTTCCTGCAGGGAAAGGGTGGGGGCGGGTCTTCTTTGCCGGTTGCATCGGTCCCTTTTCATTAGCGGGTAGACTCTACGACCTCTCAGACATCATGGTGCTGATTTATGAACAGCCTGAAGCAGCTCACGAACTGCTGGCCAAGTGTACACAGTTTATCACCAAGTATTGTCAGGCGCTGAAGCTGACGGGTGCCAACGGCGTGCTGATGGCTGAGCCTGCAGCAGGGTTGCTGTCTGACGACGACTGCCGCACGTTTTCTTCTCAGTATGTCAGGCAGATTGTTGAGCAGGTGCAGGACGAGGAGTTCATGCTTATCCTGCACAACTGCGGCAATACGGGCCACTGCACCAAGGCAATGGTCACAACCGGCGCCGCCGCCTATCACTTCGGTAATAAATGCAAAATGGAAGAGGTTATCGCCGGCGTGCCGCCAACAGCTCTCGCTATGGGCAACATCGACCCCGTCAGCGTCTTCAAGGACGGTACGCCCGAACAGATGCGCCACGCAGTGCTCGACCTCTTAGGAAAGATGGAGAGCCACCCGAACTTCGTGCTGAGCAGTGGCTGTGACACGCCACCACACACACCCGAAGCCAACATGGATGTATTCTTCCAAACTCTGAAAGAGTACAATTCCCGGCATTCACAGTAGCAGTCCCATTTGTATCATGACTATTAAGCAGTTATCCTTCAACGACCTTTTCATCACACCTGCCGACATCTATGACCAGATGGGCTACGGTGGCACTACGCCTGACGAACAGACGCAGCACGAGACGGAGGCTGTGGTCAACGAGGTGCGCCAGTGGTTGCAGCCGCGATTCTGTTTCTTCGTCACTCGCGACCTGCCTCCTTTCAACATGGGAAGCATCATCGAGCGACAGTTGCGCGGCAGTGAGGCCTATGCCCTGTTCATCTGTACTGCCGGAGTGGAATACGAGGCCTGGCAACAGCAGCTGAAGGAGGAGGACGACATGGTGCGTGTGTTCATAGCCGATGCGCTGGGCAGCGTCATTGCCGAAAAATGTGCCGACAGGATGGAGGAACACCTGCAGCAGAATATTGACAAACTGGGTTGGCACCACACCAACCGTTTCTCTCCCGGCTATTGTGGCTGGCATGTCAGTGAGCAGCAACTGCTCTTCTCCGCTTTCGCTACCACCCCGCCCTTTGGGCACCCCTCCTTCCCGAAGGAGGGGAATCAGACCTGTGGTGTACGGCTCACCGATAGTTCACTCATGGTGCCCATCAAGAGTGTAAGTGGTCTTATCGGTTTAGGAAAAGAAGTTAGTCGGCTTGACTACTCTTGTGGATTATGCAATATGTCGAAATGCTATAAGCGTGTCAAAATCGTCCGAAAAAATCCGCAGGCTTCGGACAAAAATCCGAACAGGTCGGACAAAAATCCGAAGCCTGCGGATTTTTCTCGGACAACTGAAACATAGCGTCTTACAATGTGTTTGTTTTCCCAAGCAATTGCTTGGCAACAGTAACGGCAGAGTTGGCGTTGTCGCTGTAGCCGTCGGCGCCTATCTCGTCGGCGAATCCCTGTGTGACAGGGGCTCCGCCTACCATCACCTTCACTTTGTTGCGGATGCCGGCTCTCTCCAAAGCCTCGATAACCTCCTTCATATAGCCCATTGTCGTGGTGAGCAGGGCGCTCATGCAAAGGATGTCAGGCTGGTTCTCGCGGACGGCCTCGATGAACTTGTCGGCCGAGACGTCAATGCCGATGTTTACCACCTCGAAGCCGCAGCCCTCGAGCATGGAGGCCACAAGATTCTTGCCGATGTCGTGCAGATCGCCCTTCACCGTGCCGATGACCACCTTGCCTAACGATGTCCTCGCCGTACCGGCCATCAGCGGCTGCAACTCGCCCAGTGCGGCTTTCATGGCGCGCCCTGCCATCAGCAGCTGTGGCACGAAGGCCTTGCCTTCCTGGAATCGGTGGCCCACCTCGCTCATGGCGCCAATCATCTGCTCGTTGATGAGCGTCTGCGGCTCTTCGCCTGTTGCGATGGCTTCCTGAGTGGCAGCGATGGCGGCAGCGCTGTCGCCGGCAATGATGGCCTCCTTTATAGACCCACCCCCTTGCCCCTCCCTGTGAGGGAGGGGAGAGGCTACTCCATTCATCGGCGAGCTGTCATCTTTCTGTTTAGCAAGTTTGTCTTGCAGATTAGCAAGGACATTCCTCCCCTCCCTGATAGGGAGGGGCTGGGGGAGAGTCTGTTGTTGGGGAATCATTCCTGACAGCCTAATCCCCGGCACCGGCTCGATGGCCTTTGCCATCAGTGCTATATGCTTGTCGGTGGTGCCACAGCAGCCGCCGACGATGCTGAGGTGGTGGCCCTCCAATAGTGGCCATAAGTCTTGCAGCAGGCTTTCAGGTGTTTTTGTGTACTGCCCTTTGGCATTGGGCAAACCTGCATTGGGATAGAAGCTGACACCTTTGCCGAAACGGGCCAGCTCTTTGATGAGCGGCGTCATCTGTGTTACGTCTGTCACACAGTTAATGCCGATTGAAATGAGCTGAGCGGGTAGGGGAGAGATGTGAGAAAGAAATTCGGGAATGTTCTGCCCTAACATATTGTGGCCGTCGGGGGTGGCTACCGAGAAACTGAGCATGATGGGCAATTGCGGGGCTGTCTTCTGAGCGGCTTCGATAGCTAACCGGGCATTCTCCACGTCAAAGATGGTTTCGATGAGTAGTACATCTACGCCGCCATCGGCCAGCGCCATTATCTGCTCTTCATAGGCATTGCGAACTGTTTCCTTCGACAATGGCTTATCACTGGTGGCAACAGATGTGGTTCCGTTGGTAGGGCCGATGCTGCCGGCGACAAAACGGGGCTTGTCCGACGAGGAAAACTCGTCGGCGCACTGGCGGGCGAGGCGGGCGGCGGCGAGGTTGATGTCGCGTACATGGTCTTGCAGACCATAGTCGGCCATGGAGATGCGTTGTGCGTTGAAGGTGTTCGTCTCGATGATGTCGGCGCCAGCGGCGAGATACTTGCGGTGGATGTCGCGCACGATGAATGGCGCCGTCAGCGAAAGCACGTCGTTGCAGCCCTTCAGGTCGATGGGATGATTGGCGAAGCGTGCCCCGCGATAGTCCTCCTCGCGCAAATGGTACTGCTGAATCATCGTGCCCATCGCACCATCGAGGAGGAGAAGAAGACCCTCCCCCTGCAGACCCACCCCCAGCCCCTCCCTTGTAGGAAGGGGAGAGATTACCTCTGCAGCAGAGTTTTCTACAATTTGTATGATTTCCTCTACCTTGTTGTCAACATCACTGTCTGTTGCAAGTCTAATTTCTCCCTTCCCTATAAGGGAGGGGCTTTTTTCCATCCTCTCCACTATCTCCATCGCCTCCTCCACCTCTTGCTCGTTGTGGAAGTCCATTTCGATGTGGACGCCCTCGGTGCCGATGGCGTCGAGCAATGGGCGCAACTCGTCGAGTGTCACCCAGCAGGCCATGACACTCTTGCCTGCATCGAGGATGCGGCGGTAGAGGTCGTACCACTTCGGGCTGCCACCTTGTGGCTCTCCCACACCCGGCGTCCATTGAATGGCGTTCAACTCGTCTATTTCTAAAAGTGCGTCGAGGTGGTGCATGGCGCCGACGCCGTCGAGGTGATAGAGCGTATAGGGAATCTTCTGGCACTGCTCGCGGATGAAGGGCTGCACGAAGCGGTGGTAGTCGTCGGTACTGATCATCGTCGAGATGTCGCTCTGTAGTTTCGTCATCTTGCCCGGGGCCCAACTGGAGAAGTAACAGAAGGCCATCTCGTCGCCTTCGCGGATGATATCGTAGAGCTCGTCGAAAACCTTGAAATAGATATCGTTGATCTGCTGCATTTGCCGCTCAACTACTTCGGGTTGCATCACCGTGTCCATCAGCACCTGGTCGGTGCCTTTCAGGGCGGCCAGCACGTCGAGGCCTTCCATCAAGTCGGGCATTCCCACGTAGTAGTGGCCCCGTGCCTTTCGTTTGCAGGCACGCAACAGGTCTTTGTGAAGGAGCCAGTTGGGGTGCTGCGGATCGAAGACGATGTCATCACTGAAATTTGGGTTGGGATGAATCCAGATGGTGTCCTCGCCGCCCTCGAAGATGCCGCCGAGGATGGCGGCTAACGAGCCGGGGCCCAGTTGCGTGTTCGCTACGGGCAGGATGTCGGCCTTAAGACAGGAGTGGGCCACGTACCAGTCGAGGTAGTCGGCACGCCAAACGGGGTCGAACCATTTCTGGTTCAGGTCGCGAGGCGGCTTGGGTTGGGGCACATCGGCATGAGGCATGACGCCTTGTTGGAAGTGCTCCCACATGTTCAGCACGATGCCTTTGTGGTTCCACCAGTCGATGTATCGCTGTTTCGTTTCTTCGAGATTAGTTTTCCAGGTGCTCATTTTATGGGGTGAGAGGTGTGGGTGTGAGGTGAGAGTGTACTAAAGGATGCCCGCCAGTCGCTTAAATGCGGGCAGCATCAGATTGGTTTTCAATTCTTTGCCGTCGTGTGAGCGGAAGATGCAGCTGCGGTTGACTGTGTCAAGGCGGCTGATAAAACAGATGTTTACCAGCGTGCTGCGGTCGGCGCGCACGAAGTATGGCGCATCTAACTGCTTCGCAATGGCGCCTATTCCCGTCATCACGAGATCTGTGCTGTAGAAGGTGTGCAACTGTGTGTAGTTGCCGTCAGCTTTTAGGAAGACGATGTCATCGGCATCCACTACCAATGATCCGGTCTGCGAACGCAGGGTGAGTCGCTTCGGCTTGGGCGTGGCGGCGGTCATTTTCACAATGTCTTTGGCCAGGAGTGTATCGTTTGCTTTCATCGCCTCTTCGCGGATGGCACGGATGAGTTGCTCACGCTCCTGCTTCTGGCGCTGTATACGCAACAGTTTGCGCCGGCTACGTCGCTCCTCTATCCATCTTACTGTCAGCCAAATCACTGCTGTCAGCAACAAAAGGCCGATGAGCCAGACCCACCAGTGCTGCCACCAGCGCATGGGTGGGGAGATGAAGGTGTCAGCCTGGGCATCTGCCACCAGCTCGGAAGGGCGGAAGGACGTTACCTGTTCTAGTCCACAAAGCCATACTATGCCGTCGGTGCTTTCGGCCATTCGTGCCTTCTGTGGTTCCACAATCGTGAAGCCGTTCAGGTGGTTGAAAAAGCAGATGTCGGTGAGGCGGTAGTCGTCAGTGACACGGCACACGAAGAGTCCGTCGATGGCAGCCACCACCAAAAAACCTTTCGGTGACACGTGCAGCGAGCGTACCTCATGGCCGCTGAGCTGGGGTATCTGACTGCTGAGTTCATGAACCTCACCATTGCGGATAAGGAACAGAGAGTCGCACGAGGCGAAGAAAACGGCGCCCTGCGAGTCGCTTTCCATCGTGGTTATAATGAGTTTCTGAGGAAAAGGTATGGGGCTCACTGTCTCCTGATTCTCTATGAGGGACAGGCCGAAGGTGCTACCCACCCATAATCGGCCCTCGTTGTCGGCAGCTGCACACCAGGGGTGGGGGATGTCGGTGCTGAGCGTGTCGAGTCTTCCGGTCTGCGGATTATAGACGGCGATGACCTGACGTGTGCCGATGACAAGGCGGCCGTTGGCTTCGGTGATGAACTGGTAGCGGTCGAAGGGAAGGCCTAACCATTGCAGCGTGCTGTCCTTGATGCAGGCAATGTCACTGCGGCCAGCCAGATACACACAACTGTCGATGACGGCGGCGCTGGGCACAAAGAAGTCATTGGGGTTGTCATAGATTATCCGCCCGCCACTGATAATCTTTCCGTTCAGCGTCCCCAGCACCGGACTTGCCACGGCATTATTTGCAACGGATGAACACGGATTCCCACGGATTTTCCTCTTATTTGCAACGGATGAACACGGATTCCCATAGATGTTCCGTGTAAGTCCGTGTTCCTCCGTGGCCATAACTCCGACGCTACGAGCAATGTCGTCGCTGTCGCTGAGTGTGTAATTGACGAAATGTCGGTTGAAAAAACAGTAGAGACCTTGATAGGTGGCAAGCCACAGACGATCCCATCGATCGATGAACAGTGCCTTGATAAGGTTAAATCCGCTTGCCAACTTTGTTACAGCTGCCTCCCTGCCCGAGGGGGGCTGTCCGAAGGGCTGAGGGGAGGGAGGGACGTAGCTGTAGAGGCTGTGTTCGTCGGCAATGAG
>JAILAA010000191.1 GCA_024681875.1 Prevotella sp. | reverse complement strand
CAGCATTCGTCTCTTCTAGCTTGGCCTTAAGGTTTTCTGCCACACGGTGACGCAGTTCCTTGACGGTGTCCACGCCTGCCGCCTCTAATAATTCAGCAAACTGAGGTCCTACACCCTTGATACGGAAGAGGTCAGCATGATTGGTCCAGCGAAGGATGAGTTTGTCATTGATGCAAGTCTCTGCAGCAAGTTCCGCGCGACCTTTAGGTGTCGCACACTTTTGGAGAAGGTCGGATACTTTAATAATACCAACAGCAGTTAGTTTCTCAGCATAGACATCACCTATGCCTTCAATTTCCACAATTTTATAAGCCATTGCTTTTAGGTTTTAGAAGGGTAAAAAAAAGTTATTATAGGTTGTTCACGTTGCAAAGATAGATGTTTTTAAATAAAGAACAAGGAAAAAAGGTATATTTTCTATGAAAATGTGTGAAAAGAACACTTTTTTTGTACCTGTTTTCAAAAATAATATGTATGTTTGTAGCGCTTAAATTAAAAAATAACTAGCTAATTATGATTATTAAGCGATTTGCTCTATTGTTTTTCGCGGCGTCCACACTCTTACCCGCGAACGCTATCAAGAAATCAGAGACACCCACTTCGGGTTATCCCATCACACAAGTACCTTTCACAAGTGTCAAGGTCACAGACTCCTTTTGGGGACAGCGTCTTCAAGCCAGTAGGGATGTAACGATTCCCTTGGCTTTCTCGAAATGTGAAGAGACAGGTCGTTACACGAACTTCTCCAACGCCGCAGCACACATGAAAGACCCATCCAAAGTTTTTAAGGTCAGTGGCTATTCTTTCGACGACACCGACCCCTATAAGACCATAGAAGGAGCATCCTATTTGTTGCAGACCTACCCCGACAAACGCCTGCAAGCATATATGGATTCTGTCATTGACGTCATCGCATCCGCTCAGGAGCCCGACGGTTATCTCTACACCTCACGCACACAGAATCCCGCCCATCCTCATGAGTGGGCTGGCGAAAGTCGTTGGGTGAAAGAAGAAGACCTCAGCCACGAACTCTACAACCTCGGTCACATGATAGAAGGTGCTATCGCTCATTATCAAGCCACAGGTTCTCGTAAATTCCTGGATATCGCCATCCGCTATGCTGACTGCGTTTGCCGCGAAGTGGGACCGAATCCCGGTCAGGCCTGCGTGGTGCCCGGACACCAAATTGCAGAGATGGCGCTGGCCAAGCTATATCTGGTCACAGGAGAAAAGAAATACCTCGACGAAGCCAAGTTCCTGCTTGACTACCGCGGAAAGACCACCATCGTTCATGACTACTCCCAGGCACACAAACCCGTGGTAGAACAGGACGAAGCCGTGGGACACGCTGTTCGTGCGGCTTACATGTATGCAGGCATGGCTGACGTGGCAGCTCTGACGGGCGACGAGAGCTATATCCATGCTATCGATGCCATCTGGGACAACATCGTCACCAAGAAACTTTATATCACCGGCGGTATTGGTGCCACCAGTAGCGGCGAGGCCTTTGGGCGTAACTATCAGTTGCCCAACATGAGCGCCTACTGCGAGACCTGCGCCGCCATCGGTAATGTCTACGTCAACTACCGTCTCTTCCTGCTCCACGGCGAGTCGAAATACTATGACGTCTTAGAGCGCACACTCTACAACGGACTCATCAGCGGCGTCTCGCTCGAAGGCAACGGCTTCTTCTATCCCAATCCCTTGGAGTCGATGGGCCAGCACCAGCGTCAGGCATGGTTCGGCTGCGCCTGCTGTCCCAGCAATATCTGTCGGTTTATCCCCTCGCTGCCAGGATATGTATATAGCCTCACCCCCAGCCCCTCTCCGAAGGGAGAGGGGAGCATATATGTGAATCTGTTCCTTTCAAACACGGCAACACTCAAACTTAACGGCAAGACGGTCGTTTTGAGCCAGCAGACCAACTATCCCTGGGAGGGCGACGTCACTATCGCTGTCGACAAGAACACGGCGGGCAAATTTGCCTTGAAGATCCGCATCCCTGGTTGGGTGAAGAACAAGGTGGTGCCCAGCGACCTCTATACCTATACCGACAACAAGCGACTGGGCTACACCGTTACCGTGAATGGAGAAACAGTAAATGGTAATTCGTCAAATAGTAAATTGGAAGATGATGGCTACTTCACCTTGGATAGGAAATGGAAGAAAGGCGACCGCGTGCAGATTCACTTCGACATGGAGCCACGCACCGTCCGCGCCCATCATAAGGTAGCTGCCGACCGTGGCATGGTGAGCATCGAGCGCGGCCCGCTGGTCTACTGCGCCGAGCATCCCGACAACAGCTTCGACATCATGGGTGCCCTCATCAACCAGGAGCCACAGTTCACCCTTGGCAAAGGCGAGATTGCAGGAACGCCTGTCGTGACGCTGACCACCGATGCCCAGACCCTGAACTTCAACAAACAGGGCAGGCTGGAGGCTCAGGACCAGACGCTCACGCTGATTCCCTATTATGCATGGTGCCATCGTGGCAGCGGAAAGATGCGCGTCTGGCTGCCTCAGGACCTGAATGCCACTACTCCCTCTCAGCCAGCCACTCTCGCCTCGGAAAGCAAGGTCAGCAGTGGTTCACGTGTACCCTCCCTTTCCTCCATCAACGACCGTCTGGTGCCGAAGGACGAGAACGACCGCTCTGTTCCCTACACCCACTGGTGGCCCAAGAACGGCACGACGGAGTGGCTCGCCTATGAGTTCCCGCAGGAGTCTACCGTTCAGAGTGCCACCGTCTATTGGTTTGACGACGGTCCCTGGGGCGGATGCCGCGTACCTCAGTCGTGGCGCATCCTCTACCAGGATGCCCAAGGCCAGTGGCAGCCTGTCAGCGGTGCCGACCACTATCCCACTGACAAGGGTGCTGCCTGCACTGTGAACTTCAACCCCGTCAGCACCAAGGCTTTACGCCTGGAGGTCACGCTGCCTGCCGACAATTCCGCAGGTCTGTATGAATGGAGTGTCAGATGATATGTTTATCCGCAATGGAAGAACCTTGAGACGAGCTTCTGAATCTCTTCCGGATATTTCTCGATGGTTGCACGCAGCGTTACGTCGTCGAAGGCACGCAGCTGGGCGATGATGCCGTCAATCATGGCAGGTGAGAAGACGCCGTGCTCCTCGAACACTTTCCTCTGACGCTCCAGGCAGTCGGCCGAAGCCACACACGAATCGGGCAACTGCGCCAGCGTGGCCAGGCGGTCGGCATTCTCGGCAGCATGGATATTCACGTTCACATAGGTGCGGTCTGCCACTTCCAAAGCGTTGTCCATCTCAAAGCCATGACGGCAAGCCACGCAGAGCCCTGCCAGAAGCTGGTAGAGGTCGGCACTGCCGTCGGGCGAGCGCATCTCAACGGTCTGTTTCTCGGAGGTGAGAGGCGAAGGACGAGAGGTGAGAGACTGATCCTGCGGATTGGCCAGGGCAGCCATGTTTCCCTTGGCAGCCCATCCTAATGGCACACGCACCAGCACCGAGCGGTTTCGGTCGCCCCAACAGACGTTGGTGGGAGCCTCCTGATGAGGAACGAGACGGAAATAGCTGGTAGGATTCTTGTTGCCGAAAGCGGTGATGGCGGGAGCCAAGTCCATCATACCGGCAATCATGCGGCGGGCACTGTCTGACAGTATGCCATCAGCAAGCATCTGGTTCTTGCCTTCCTTCATGATGCGCAGGTGGATATGCAGGCCCGAGCCAGCCTTGCCCGTCGTGATCTTCGGCGCAAAGGTGACGTCATAGCCCAGCTGGTATCCCAAGTTACGAATCATCCACTTGGCTGTCATCAGCTGGTCGGCAGCCTGCTCCACGTCTACCGGCAGGAATTCTATCTCATTCTGCTCGTAGTTCTTTCCGTTGAGCGAGAAGTTGCCCACCTCCGAGTGACCATACTTGATTTGTGCGCCAGCCTGGGCAATGAAGTACATGCAGCGGGTGCGAAACTCGTTGGCCTTGGCATAGGGAGCCGACTCATGGTAGCCGCGCTGGTCCTGGGCAGGGAACATCCCCTTGTCGTCACTGATGACATAGTATTCCAACTCGCCCATGGCCTGAAACTCCATACCCGTCACCTGGCGGAATGCTTCGGCAGCCTTGTGAAGCGTATGCTCAGGTGAAGACTCCAGCGGCTGGCCTTCCTTGTCGAAGAACGAGCAGAGCAATGCCACTGTGGGAATCTCGGCAAAGGGGTCGAGGAATGCCGTCCTGTAGCGGGGCAGCACATAGAGGTCGCTGGAGCCAGCCTGTATGAACGAGAAAAGACTGCTGCCGTCCACACGCTCTCCGCAAGTGAGGATAGTGTCGAGATAGTTCAGGTCGTTGATGACAAAATTGAGCGTCTTCAGACGTCCGTCGCCCGCAGGATACATGAAGTTCACCATACGGATGTCGTTCTTCACGATGTAATCGATAATGTCGGCCTTGGTAAACTCTTCTGAAGGCTTTCCAAGGAATGCGACAATGGGATTTGCATTCAATGTAAGTTGTTCATTTTCCATAGGTAGTCATATTTTAATAGCTCATTTGCTTTTCAGGCATGTACTCTTTTATTTCAGCAGATACATCTTTCCGTTGTCGAAGTCGAAGACTGCGGGCGTCGTGTAGAACTTTAATCCTATGAAGCCACATTCATCCAACGACTTGAACTTGCTGATTCCCACGGCAAACCAGTCTCTACCATCAATGGGGTGTTGACGCCGTTCACGCTCGTTTCGAAATAGAAGTGCCCATTCTTTATCGTCAGTTTGAACTCCGCGTCTGCCTGGGCCATTCCCTGCAGACTCGTCATCAGCAGTGCCAAGACTGCTGGCAGCATTTTCATCCTATTCATTATTCTATAGTTTTCCTGTTGCAAAGATACTATTTTGTGAGGACAAAACAAAAGTTTTTATGTAAAACAAACAAAAAGGCCCCATTTTCGGCACTTTTTTTGAATGTGCTGCCACGCGGCATCTACATCGTTAACGGCAAAAAAGTAGTGATAAATTAACTCTGCAAGAAAAAACGAGGCTCAATGTTTGCGAGTCTCGTTTTTTTAGCGTATCTTTGTCCAGGAAATAAACGAAGCTCATGGCAACGAAGAAACGTACATTGAAAAATGACCTGCTCCCCTTGCCGTTTTTGGGGGTTTCTGCTTTCATCTTCAATTTAAACGCGACTGCCCAGACCCGCCCTAACATCGTCTACATGATGACCGACGACCACACGGCACAGATGATGTCATGCTATGGAAACAGCCCCATCCTGACGCCCCATCTGGACCGCATTGCCCAGGAGGGGGTGCGCTTCACCCATAGCTACGTGGCCAATTCGCTCTCCGGCCCCAGCCGTGCCTGCATGATTACGGGCAAGTTCAGCCATAAGAACGGATTCACCAACAATGAGCATGGCATCTTCGACGGTTCGCAGCAGACCATGCCCAAGCTGATGCAGCAGGCCGGCTATCAGACGGCTCTCATCGGCAAGTGGCACTTGGTGTCCACTCCTACGGGCTTCCATCACTACGACATCCTCGTCGGTCAGGGCGAATACTACAACCCTACCTTCATCCACGACGACGGCACGCGCTCTGTGGAGAAAGGCTACTGTACTGACATCATCACCGACAAGGCCATTCAATGGATGGAGGATCGCGACAAGTCCAAGCCTTTCATCCTCTTCGTCCACCACAAGGCCTGCCACCGCGACTGGCTGCCCGACCTCAAGGACATGCATGAGTTCGAAGACCAGACCTTTCCTCTGCCCGCCAACTTCTGGGACACGTGGGAGGGGCGCACCGCAGCCCAGCAGCAGGAGATGTCCATCGGCTCTGACCACGACATGGACCTTATCTATGACAACAAGATCTACTCACCAGGCGACAAGAGCCGCCTCTCGGACGGTTATCTCGGGTATGTCAACCGGCTCGACTCAGCCGACCGTGTCCGCTACTTCCAATTCCACGACTCGCTGACAGCTGCCTTCAAGGCCAATCCACCTCAGGGGCGTGCCCTCACGGAATTCAAGTTCCAGCGCTACATGCGCGACTATGCCAAGGTGACCAAGAGCCTTGACGAAAACGTCGGACGCCTGATGGAGTACCTCGAAAAGTCGGGACTCTTGCAAAACACGCTTGTCGTCTATACCAGCGACCAGGGTTTCTACATGGGCGAACATGGATGGTTTGACAAGCGCTTCATGTATGAGGAGAGCCTCAACACGCCCCTCGTCATGCGTCTGCCCGAGGGGTACAGCCGTCGCGGAGTAGTGGATGAGATGGTGCAGAACATCGACTATGCCCCCACTTTCCTCGAAATGGCCGGAGCCGCTATTCCCGACGACATACAGGGCCGCTCGCTCGTACCTCTGTTGAGGGAGGTGCGAGGTACGAGGGAGGCCGACTGGCGCGATGCCATCTACTACCACTACTACGAGTTTCCCGCCGAGCACATGGTGAAGCGCCACTATGGCATCCGCACCGAGCGCTATAAGCTCATCCACTTCTACCAGGATATCGACCAATGGGAGCTCTATGACCTTCAGGCCGACCCCTCGGAGATGCACAACCTCTATGGGCAGCCTGCTTACCGCAAGGTGCAGAAGCGTATGCACAAGCGTCTGCGCCAACTGCAGAGGCAGTATGACGACCCCATAGAAGAGGAGCTCAAGCTGAATGGGCAAAACTAAACAGACTTTTGGATTTTTTTCAAATCGAGACGACTATCTTTAGTGCAACAGTATGAAAACAAAAAATGTGATTCAGGTGCTGACCGTGGCTTGTCTGCTACTGTCAGCCTGCTCCTCGGGAGAGAGGAAAGAGGAGAAAGGAGAGAAGAAAGAGGGGAGAGGAGATAGGAAAGAGGCACAATACAAGACGCTGACCGTGGAGCGCAGCGACCAGACGCTGGAGTCGGAGTATGCAGCACGGCTGACTGGCCGACAGATTGTGGAGATACGTCCGCAGGTGTCGGGCAACATCACCCGCATCTGCATCAACGAGGGACAGCAGGTGACGAAAGGTCAGACGCTGTTCGTCATCGACCAGGTGCCCTATCAGGCCGCTTTGGAGGTGGCCAGGGCCAACGTGGCCACAGCCGAGGCAAAGCTGCAGACGGCCCAGATGGAGTATGAGAGCAGCCTGACGTTGAAGGAGGGACAGGTGGTGAGCGACTACACCGTACAGACATCGCAGAACGCCCTGAACGAGGCGAAGGCCATGCTGGCTCAGGCCAAGGCACAGGAGCTGAACGCCCGCAACAACCTGAGCTACACGGTGGTGAAGAGTCCTGTCAGCGGGTCAGCATCGATGATTCCCTACCACGTAGGAGCCTTGGTCAGCAGCAGTATCAGCGAGCCCCTCGTCACCGTGGCCGACGACCATGAGATGTACGCCTACTTCTCCGTGACCGAGAGCCAGGCCATCGACCTCATCGAGCAGTATGGCAGCATCGGGCAGTTCATCGAGCAGGCCCCTGAGGTGGAGCTGCGTCTGAGCAACGGCACTGTCTATCCGCAGAAGGGCCGCATCAATGCCGTCAGCGGCACGGTGGATGCTTCGACGGGAGCAGTCAGCCTGCGCGCCGTCTTCCCCAACGATAACCATTTGTTACACAATGGAGGCAGCGGCAGCGTGGTGGTGTCCACCCACCGCAGAAACTGCATCGTCATCCCGCAGGAAGCCACATACGAGCTGCAGAATCGCGTGTTCGTCTACCGCATCATCGACGGCAAGACGAAAGCCACGCCCATTGAGGTGTTCCGTCTGAACAACGGCAAGGAATATATCGTCGAGCAAGGGCTCAGCGAGGGCGATGTCATTATTGCCGAAGGAGCCGGACTTTTGAGAGAGGGAGTTGAAATTAAGAAATAGAATCGTTTACGATGTTATAACGTTATCAGTCATAACGTTATAACGCGAAAACGTTATGACGAAAAAGAAGCAAGATGAACGTCAGGACTTTTATTGACCGCCCAATCCTTTCCATTGTTATTTCAGTGCTGATGGTGCTCGTTGGCATCATCGGACTGAGCCAGCTTGCGCTTGAGCAGTTTCCGGAGATAGCGCCTCCCACCGTGCGCATCATGGCCAGCTACACCGGTGCCAACGCCGAGACGGTGCAGAAAAGTGTTGTCGTGCCCCTTGAGGAGGCCATCAACGGCGTGGAGGGTATGATGTATATGACCTCGTCGGCCTCGAACAACGGCACTGCCTCCATCGGTATTTTCTTCCGCCAGGGCACCGACCCCGACATGGCCATGGTGAACGTGCAGAACCGTGCCGCCACCGTGCAGGGCCGTCTGCCCAGCGACGTGGTGAAGAGCGGCATCACCGTGCGCAAGCGTCAGACGTCGAACATCAAGCAGATAGCCGTCTACAGCCCTGACAGCACCTTCGACCGTGCTTTCCTTGCCAACTACACGAAGATTAACATCGAGCCCCGACTGAGCCGCATACCCGGTGTGGGCGAGGTGAACGTGATGGGTGCCGACTATTCCATGCGCATCTGGCTCAACCCACTGAAGATGGCCCACTATGGGCTGACGCCAGCCGACATCACGCAGGTGCTCAACGAGCAGAATGTGGAGGTGGCCACCGGCACCTTGGGCGCTGAGAGCCAGAACACCTTCCAGTATGTGCTGAAATACCGTGGCCGATACGAGGAGGAGCAGGGCTACGAGAATCTCGTCATCCGCTCGCTGCCCAACGGCGACGTGCTGCGCATCGGCGACATCGCCCTTGTCGAACTCGGCTCGCAAAACTACAACATCATCGGCGAGACCAACGGCAGGCCGGGTGTCAACATCTCCATCAACCAGGTGGCAGGCTCCAACGCCAATGAGATTATCAAGCAGATTGACCGCGAGGTGGAGGAGATACGCAAGTCGCTGCCGCCAGGCATCGTCATCGAAGACCTGGAGTCGAAGAAAGACTTCCTCGATGCCTCCATCGCCAACGTGCTGGAGACGCTGTTCGAAGCCATGCTGTTAGTCATTCTCGTGGTGTTCCTCTTCCTGCGAAACTGGCGCGCCACCATCATTCCCTCCATAGCCATCATCGTGTCGCTTGTGGCTACGCTGGCAGTCATCTATGCCATCGGTTTCTCGCTGAACATGCTGACGCTCTTTGCCCTGGTGCTGGTCATCGGCACGGTGGTAGACGATGCCATCGTCGTGGTCGAAGCCGTACAGGCAAAGCTGGAGACCCACCCCCAACCCCTCCCTGTGAGGGAGGGGAGTGGTTACTCTCAAGGCGAAAAGGCAGATGGAGTACAAACAACAGAACTATCTACTCCCCTCCCTCACAGGGAGGGGCAGGGGGAGAGTCTTGTCGCTGATGCCATGCACGGCATCACGTCGGCACTGGTCACCACGACGCTGGTTTTCATGGCCGTCTTCGTGCCAGTCTGCTTCATTGGCGGCGTCACAGGCACGTTCTACACGCAGTTCGGACTCACGATGGCCATCGCCGTCGGCATCTCGCTCTTCAATGCGCTGACGCTGTCACCAGCACTCTGCGCACTGATTATGAAGGCCCCCTCCAACCTCCCCAAAGAGGGGGAGGCAGCCGGGCCAAAGTCTGCAGATAAAGCCTCCCCCAGTCGGGGAAAATTGGAGGGGGCTTTCAATGCCCTTCTCAACCGCTACAAGCGGGCGGTGGCCGTCGTGGTGCCTCATCGCTGGATAGCCATTGTCCTCGTCGTGATAGCTATTGTCGGCCTGGGATGGATGATGAAAACGACGAAGACAGGACTTGTGCCCAACGAGGACATGGGTACCGTCTTCATCAATGTGCAGGCGGCCCCAGGCAGCAGTCTGCAGCAGACCTATCATATATTAAAAGAGGTGGAGGAGCGCATCAAAGACCTGCCACAGCTGCGCATCTATTCGCTCATTGCAGGCAATAGCAACAACTTCGAGCAATCATCGTCAAACGGAAACTTCACGCTGAAGCTCAAGAAGTGGGACGAGCGTACGGGCAAAGGCGACGATGTGCAAAGCATTGTGGAAGAGATTTACCGTCGCACGGCCGACATTGCCAACGCGAAGATACAGGTGAACACGCAGAACATGTTGCCGGGCTTCGGACGCATCAACGGCTTCGAGCTGCACATCCAGGACAAGCACGGCGGCACCATCGACGAGCTGCTCGGCTATACCAACCGCCTCATAGCTGCCCTCAACGAGCGTCCTGAGATAAGCCGTGCCTTCACCAACTTCTCGCTGAAGTACCCGCAATATCGCGTTGAGGTCGATGCAGCCCTGTGCAAGCGGCACGGCGTGTCGCCCAGTGATGTGCTTGCCACACTCAGCGGATATATCGGCGGCTCCTATGCCTCCAATTTCGTGCGCTTTACCAAGCTGTACCGTGTGATGGTGCAGGCCTCGCCCGAGTACCGTCTCGACACCGAGTCGCTGAATAACATCTTCGTCAAGAACAGCAGCGGCGAGATGTCGCCTATCGCACAATATCTCAAGCTCACCCGCATCTATGGCTCTGAAACCCTGTCGCGCTTCAACCTCTTCCCATCCATCCAGGTGGGCGGCACGGCTGCCGAGGGATACAGTAGCGGCCAGGCCATCGATGCCATTCGCGAGACAGCCGCCGAGGTATTGCCCGAGGGCTACGGCTATGAGTTTGGCGGCATGTCGCGAGAGGAGGCCTCAGCGCAGAACACCACCGCCATCGTCTTTATCATCTGCATCGTCTTCATCTACCTCATTCTCTGCGCGCTCTTCGAGAGTCTCTTCATCCCGTTGGCAGTGATCCTGAGCGTACCTTTCGGACTGGCAGGTTCACTTATCTTCGCCAATCTGTGGGGACTGGAGAACAACATCTATATGCAGACGGGACTCATCATGCTCATCGGCCTGCTTTCAAAGACGGCCATCCTGCTCACAGAATACGCCTCAGCCCGCCGCCGTCAGGGAATGGGCATTGTTGAGGCAGCCCTCGATGCAGCCTCGGTTCGACTGCGCCCCATTCTGATGACCTCCATGACAATGGTCTTCGGTCTGCTGCCCTTAGCATTAGCTACAGGCATAGGCGCCAATGGCAACCGCTCACTCGGAGTGGGCGCCATCGGCGGTATGCTCATCGGCACCATCGCCCTGCTGTTCATCGTTCCCGTCCTCTTTATTATCTTCCAGAGTATCGAGGAACGTGTGATGCCTTCCGCTTCAAGAGGCCGAAGGCGCACTAATGAACGGCAGTCTTCTTCCCATTGACGATGTAGATGCCGCTGCGTTGTGCGGAATCAACTTTGACGCCCAAGAGGTTGAAGGTAGAGGGTTGAAGGTGGAGGGTTGAAGGTGGAGGGTTGATGGCATCCTGTATCTGTGCTGGTTTCAGACAGATAACATCGCCGGCAGTGGTGGTGGGGATGGTGAAGCTGCCGTCACTATTGGTAGTTACTTCTACCTTGATATCATTGACAGTAGCCTCAATGGTCATTTTGGCGGGCAGCAGTCCTACGGTAAGGGTGAGCGGCTGCCCCTGGTTGTTGACGATGCGGGCGCTGACGAACTGACGCTCGGTCCATTCCTGATCCACGGTGAAGTCGCCCATGGCTTTCAAGCCCTTGATGCTGCCGCTCTTCCAAGCCGTCGGGATGGCGGGCAGCAGGTGGATGTTGCCGTCATAGCTCTGCAGCAGCATCTCAGCCACACCCGAGGTATAGCCGAAGTTGCCGTCAATCTGGAAGGGTGAATGAGCATCCCAGAGGTTGTAGTAGCAACCGCCCTGCCCCGACATGGCAATGACATAGCTCTGGCTGTGCTTGAGCATGAGGGCGAAGACCCTTCGTGCCTCATTGCCCTTAAGAGCTCGGGCGAAGAGGTTTACCTTCCATCCGCCCGACCAGCCAGTCACATCGGTGGCGTTGCGTACCAAGAGCGAGTTGACAGCAGCCTGATAGAGTTGTTTGCCCTCTTCATCGCTGGCAAAGGCCGACACCTGGCCGTAGGGGTAGAGCGCCATGAGATGGCTCAGATGGCGATGACTGGCAGCATCGCCCTGTGAGTTGAGCGAGAGGTCTGCCCACTCACGCAGACACGTCTTACCATTGTATGTCTCGGTGTGCAGACCGCGGTCGAGCACCTCCCAGAAGTCGCGCATCTCCTGCAGGTCGGCCTCGCTGATGGGCGAATCGGCGCCCAGCGCCTCGGCTCCCTCGATGACGCTGCGCACCACCTCAGCAGTGTTCTGCTGGGCGAAGGCAGTGGAATGGCCGGATGGGCCGTGCTCCGGAGAATATTCATCGGCTACGAACCATGTGCCGTTGCTGGCCTTGGTGCTGATGTCCTTGAGGAACTGTGCCGACCTGAGCATGGCGGGAAGGGCCCGAATGAGGAATTCTCGGTCGAGGGTATAGCGGTAATGCTGCCACAGGTGCGAACAGTTCCATGCAGCCATGGTCTTCATCTTGTCCCACATCCACTGCGAGGTGCCACCGAAGATGTTGGTCTCGGTAGTCACCATCCAACCGCGCACGCCGCTCTTATAGCGCTGGGCCACGCGGTGGAAGTTATATTTGTCGCCGGAAAGGGTGATGATATTGTTCAGGAAGGGCAGGTGCATGGTGCTGAGGTTGGTGATCTCGGCAGGCCAGTAGTTCATCTGCACGTTGACATCGGTGTGGATGTCACAGTGCCAGAAGCTGGTGTTCGAGTCGTTGTTCCAGATGCCCTGCAGGTTGGCGGGAGCATTGATGAGCACGTTATTGCAGCTCACTTCGAGATAGCGTCCATACTGGAAATAGAGCTGTTCGAGGAACAGGCCGTCGGCCTTTGTACGGTTGGGCAATGAAGCATAATTGTCCACCAGATCCTTGGTAGTCATGGTGCTGGCAGCATCGCATAATTGCAGGCTCACGCGCCCCATGAGTTCGGAGAACTGAGCCACATGCGATGCAAACACCGTCTGCCATCCGTCGGCGCAAGCGGCATCCAGCAGTTGACTATTGGCTGCTGCCACCTGTGCCCGTGTACCTTTGACAAACGTAGGTGTGCTGTCGTCGAAATTGGTGCCTACGGTCATGAAGAGCGTCACCTCGGGAGCTCCGTCCACCTCAATGCCCTGAGCAGTAGTGGTGACCGTTCCGCCCGTAGCCACGACGCGCATCTCAGTGCTGTAGCTGACGGTCTTCAGCTTGCCGCCAAACGTGCCTGCTCCGTCGTTGTAAGTGACAGAGGAAGCGCCGATGCTGCCATCGGGCTCATAGCTGAAACGCAGGTGCAGGCCATCGCCGCCTTCGGCCTTGTAATTGCAGGCCAGTACGCGGTGAGGGGCCGATACGATATAGCGGCGTGTGAAGCGTGTGCCGGCAGCGTTGCTGAAGTTGACACCCGCCACGCCCTGCTCAATGTCGAGATAGCGCACATAGTCGTTGATGGGCAGGGCGTCGTCCTTCACCGATGCCATCTCGCTGAGGTCATCAACCAGAATCTTGCCTAAGCAGGCATAGATGCCATGCTCGCCCCAGTCGGTAGGTGAGCCGTTGTAGAGTGTCTTCTCGTTCAGGACAATCTCGTCCTGACGCACGCCTCCTAAGAGCGTGGCCCCCATCTGACCATTGCCGATAGGCAGACCGTACTCCATCCACGGGTTGGCCGACCCGGAATGTGTCGACGGGAAGTCGTACCACAGGCTCAGCGTACTGATGTCCGTCGGGCGTGTGCCTCCATTCACCTTGAAGTATTCGGTAGAGGGCAACACCGGCATGTCGCTTGCCGGTGTAAAGATAAAGGTCGAGTTATTGTCGCCCATGGCACCGCTGCTGTTCCAATGGGCAATGTAGCCGCCCTGCTGGTTCCAGTAATTGGTGCCCGACGTGCCATCCTTGATGAACCACCCTGACACACCGGCGCCATTCGTGCCCTGCTGGAAGGTAAACGATGTGGACTTGGCTCCTGCAACAGCTGCCATCGAGGCCTTGCTGCTGTTGGCTGTGGAGAGCACATAGCCTGTGCCTAATGCCTTGTTGAAGAAGCGATAGGCGCCATTGCCGTCACTGACGACACACCACAAGCCGGCATCAGTGGCATCGGCCGTCGTATTGCTCAGTTTCAGCACATAGCCTGCCTCGGTATAGGCAGCGCCTGTACTCACATAGAAGATGGTGCCCCCGCTCTTGTAGTTCGACAGTCGATACCATACGGTACTCTCCTCGAAATCGATACCTGGTGCCGGTGACACCCACAGCCCATTGACATACTCTGCGGCATGGATTCCAGCAATACCCATCACGCACAACAATACGCTCAGCGTCAAACGAATCACTTTATTCATATCGATCAAAGAAAAGATTACAGTTCCAAATCGCCGTCGTGTATCTCGTGCCAGGGAAGGCCCTGCTTGTTGAGCTGCTCCATGAAGGGATCGGGGTCGAACTCCTCTACGTTGTGCACGCCGGGCTTCTTCCACAGGCCCTTGCAGAACATCATGGCACCAATCATGGCGGGTACGCCAGTGGTGTAAGAGACGCCCTGCATACCCGTCTCCTCGTAGGCAGCACGGTGTGAGCAGTTGTTATAGACATAGTAGGTGTGCTCCTTGCCGTCGTTGCCAATGCCACGGATGCGACAGCCGATGGAGGTCTGACCCTCGTAGTTCTCGCCAAGGTCCTGCGGGTTGGGCAGCACGGCCTTGAGGAACTGCAGGGGAACAATCTTGACTTTGGCCACACCTGAGCCGTCGGCCAGAGGTGCTTCATACTCCACCTCGTCGATGCGGCTCATGCCGATGTTCTGTATCACCTCGAGATGCTTCAGATACTGCTGGCCGAAGGTCATCCAGAAGCGGGCACGCTTAATCGTGGGATAGTTGATGACCAACGACTCAATCTCCTCGTGGTGCAGCAGATAGCTGTCGCGGGGGCCTATCTCGGGATAGGTCAGGTCCTTGTGAATCTCCAGCGGCTCGGTCTCCACCCACTGGCCATTCTCCCAGTAGAGGCCCTTCTGGGTAATCTCGCGGATGTTGATCTCGGGGTTGAAGTTGGTGGCGAAGGCCTTGTGGTGGTCACCGGCGTTGCAGTCGACGATGTCGAGATACTGCATCTCCTTGAAGTGATGCTTGGCGGCATAGGCCGTGAAGATGCTGGTGACACCCGGGTCGAAGCCGCAGCCGAGGATGGCGGTGAGGCCGGCCTGCTCGAAGCGCTCGCGATAGGCCCACTGCCAAGAGTATTCGAAGTGAGCCTCGTCCTTCGGCTCGTAGTTGGCGGTGTCGAGATACGAGCAGCCGCAGGCCAGGCAGGCGTCCATGATGGTGAGGTCCTGATAGGGCAGCGCAAGGTTGACCACCAGTTCGGGCTTGTAGTCGTTGAACAGCGCTTTCAATTGTTCCACGTCGTCGGCATCTACCTGCGCCGTTTGGATAGGCATGGTGTAGCCCTTGTCGTGGATGGCCTTCACCAGAGCGTCGCACTTAGCCTTGCGGCGGCTGGCAATCATAAACTCTGTAAACACGTCGGCGTTCTGCGCAATCTTGAACGCAGCCACCGTGGCGACGCCTCCGGCGCCAATCATCAGTATTCGTGACATTGCGTAATGTTTATTGATTATTGTTTAACGGTTATTGGTTATTGTTTAACGGTTATTGTTTAACGGTTATTGGTTAACGGTTATTGGTTAACGGTTATTGGTTAACGGTTATTGTTTAACGGTTATTGTTTAACGGTTACTCTACTTTCGCAAGTTCCTCAAAGACGGCCTGAAAGGCCAGTAAGAACATAGCCCAGGGCATCGCCCTGGGTATAGGGCATCGCGGATATCCACGCCCTGTAAGGGCAAAAGCATTATGAATGTAACAATGCTTTTGCCCTTTCAGGGCGAAATAACCTCTATCATCACACCCAGGGCGATGCCCTGGGCTATGAGCTTGTTGGCCTTTCAGGCCGCTTATAAGCAGGGCTTTCATTACTTGCGAATATTGTCAATTCTTTCTCCGTTAATGACAACGTTGTTGAGCGAGAGATCTTCGATGGGGTTGTTGGTAAAAGCCTTCACCTTGGCGTTGTCCTTCACGTCGATGTCGGTGAACGAGAAGCGGCAGAGCTGGTATTTCTCCGAGCCTGTGACGTTGAAGAACGTGCCGCAGTCCATACGGATGTTCTTGAACGAGATGTCGTTGCACTCCGACAGCGGCATGTCGTCGCGCTCTTCCTTCTGATAGAACTGCGTCCAGGGCCTGACGAGCAGGAACGAGCGGCAATGGCCCGTGAAGTTCTCCACATGCACATTTTCATAATGCTGGGGTGTGTCGGGGCGCATCTTCAGCCAGAGCACGTTGTTCGTATCGTCGGCGTGGCAATTGCGCATGATGACGTTCCAGTCGTGCAGGCTCTCCGAGCCCAGCGTCATGCAGCCGTGCACGGTGCCGTAGTGGCAGTTCTCCACCAGGATGTTATAGCAGGGACCGTTCTCCGGCGCCTTGTCGGCGAAGGTGCCCTTGCCGCCCTTCAGCACCACGGCATCGTCGTTGACGTTCATATAGCAGCCGCGCACCACCACATCGTGACACACGTCAATGTCGATGGCATCGGTCGACGGGCCCTTGATGTCCTGCGTAGAGGAATAGATGTAGAGGTCGAGATAGCGCACGTGGTCGCAGCGGTAGACATGGTTCGTCCAGAAGGGCGAGTTGATGAGCCGCACATCCTGTATGGTGACGTTCTTACTATTAGAGATGTACGTCAGGCGCGGGCGCTGTGCATCCTTGTTCGTGCACTGCGGGTTCCACTTGCGGCGAATCCAGAACTCCTCCCAGTAGGGCTCGCCGTTGCCGTCGATGGTGCCCTGTCCGGTAATCGTAAAGCCATCGAGGCCGTCGGCATTGACGAGGGCGGTGAAATACCTGCAGGTCTGTCCCTCGATGCGCGTCTCGCGAATCTCGAAGTCGTGCACACGCTCCGAGCCCTTCAGCACGGCGCCCTCCACGAGGTGCAGGTGCGTGCCCTGCCGGAAGAACAGGCTGCCCGTATAGAAAGTACCCTTCGGCACGACGACCACTCCCCCGCCCTCCTCGGCGCATTTGTCGATGACGGCCTGAATCGCCTTCGTCTGGATGTCGGTAGTGCCCTGACGCACGCCATAGCTCGTCAGCACATATTGTTTGCCCAGATCCTGCAGCTTCACCTTCGCAGTGTCGCTGAACCAAGCATCCATCACCTCGCCGTTGGGCCATGTATCCTGCTTCTTTTGTTTTTTTGCGGCCGTCGCTGCCATGCAGAAGGTCAGCAGCACAAGGGCCGTGCAAAGTCTTGTCTTCATTGTCTTTTATGGATTGTTTTTGGTTTCAATGTGCAAATATACATATTTTATTTTGACTTCGAAGCCTTTTTCCCAAAAAAAATAAACTATCAACTCCCCTCCCTCGGGGAAGAGGAAGGGGGGGCTGAGAAAAAATACAGTTATGTTTCCATTTTATGTTTCCGGGCGTGAAACATGTGTTTCCGGTGCGGAAACACATGTTTCTGCGCCTGAAACACATGTCCTACGTCCGGAAACAAAAAACTCTAAAATAAAAAAACAGGCTTTCTGCATCGTTATTCATAAATTATTTGTACCTTTGCCGTTGAATTCATAACAAAAACCGTTTTACGATGAAAGACTTCTTTAAATACATGCTGGCCACGATGTGCGGCATCCTCGTGATGGCCATCATCGGCGGCCTGCTGCTGGCCCTCACCGTCATGGGTCTTCTGGCCGGCAGTGACTCTAAGGTAAAAGCAAAGGAAAACTCCGTCTTCGTGCTCAAGCTGAACGGCAAGGTGAGCGAGCGCTCTGAAGATGCCGGGCCGTTGGGGCTGCTCCTCGGCGCAGCCAATGCTGATGACATGGGCCTCGACGATATCGTAAGGGCCATCCGCCTGGCACGCGACGAGGAGAACATCAAGGGCATCTACATAGAGGGCGGCGCCACCGTGTTTGATGCGCCTGCCACGGCACAGCAGATACGCGATGCCCTGGCCGACTTCCGCAAGAGCGGCAAGTGGGTGTTTGCCTACGGCGACCAGATGCTGCAGGCCAGCTACTACGTCTGCTCCGTGGCCGACTCGGTGTTCCTCAACGCCACTGGCATGATTGATTTCAAGGGCCTCGGCGGCAAGTCGATGTACATGACGGGGCTCTACGAGAAGTTGGGCGTGAAGTATCAAGCTGCACGCGTGGGCAAGTACAAAAGCTACGTGGAGAGCGTCACCCGCAAGGATATGAGCGCAGAGGACAGCCTGCAGCGCGCCACTTACCTGAACGGCATCTGGCAGCACTGGACAAAGCAGATGGCAGAGAGCCGCAAGGTTACCGCCGAACAGCTTAACCAGCTGGCCAGCGACAGCATCATGCTTTTCGCCTCGGTTGACGACTACAAGGGCGCGAGACTCATCGACCGTGCCTTCTATCCTGAGGAGATGCAGCAGGTGGTGCGCAAGAAGCTGGGCATCGGCAAGGACGACGACCTGAACCTGCTGACGCTTGACGACATGCTGCACCTGAAGCCGGCGAAGAAAGTGAAGGTGAAGGGCGACGAGGTGGCCGTCTACTATGCCTACGGCGAGATTGTGGACGAGCTGGTGAGCGGTTTCATGGGCGGACACAACATCGTGGGGCGCACCACAGCCGACGACCTGCGCCGGCTGGCCGACGATGAGAAGGTGAAGGCTGTTGTGCTGCGCGTCAACTCGGGCGGCGGCAGCGCCGTAGCTTCTGAACAGATCTGGCACGCACTGAAGCAGCTGAAGGCGAAGAAGCCCGTCGTCGTCTCGATGGGCGGCATGGCTGCATCGGGCGGCTATATGATCAGTTGCGGCGCCAGCTATATCTTCGCCGAGCCGACCACCATCACCGGCAGCATCGGCATCTTCGGGCTCATCCCGAACTTCAGCGGGCTGGTCAGCGACAAGCTGGGCATCACCTGGGACGGCGTCAGCACCAACCGCTTCAGCGACTATGAGAACGCCCTCGTGTTCTATGACGAGAACAGTGACGAGATGCGCTATATGCAGGGCTATGTGGATCGCGGCTATGAGCGTTTCCTCAGCATTGTAGGCGATGGGCGCAAGATGACTCGCGACGATGTGGACAGCATCGCTCAGGGACGTGTGTGGCTGGCCACCGACGCTGTAGGCATCGGCCTTGTGGACCAGCTCGGTTCGCTTGACGACGCCATCAAGAAGGCCGCCCAGCTGGCCAATTTGCAGGAATATCACGCCAATGCCTATCCGGCAAAGAAGAGCTGGTCGGAGAGTCTATTCGGCAGCGACGAGGAGAAGAGCGGCTCTTACCTCGACAAGCTCTCGCAAGCCCGTTTGCAGTCGCAACTCCGCATGGTGCTCGGCGACCTCTATGAGCCGCTCCTGCAACTGCGTCTCGACCAGGTGCGCAACCGCCTGCAGGCCCGTGTGCCGTTCTCAACTATTATTCAGTAATAGGGTGATCTGCAATCGCCCGATACCGCCCCGAAGGATTAAAAAGGATTTTACGGAATGGAAGGAGACTATATAAAGATTAAGGAGTCTTTGCTGCCACTCAGCTGGCTGTACGGCGGAGTGGTGAAGCTGCGCAACTTCTGCTTCGACGTGGGGCTGTTGAAGAGCCATGCCTTCCATGTGCCCGTCATTGCAGTGGGCAATATCACCGTGGGCGGCACTGGCAAGACGCCGCATGTGGAATACCTCGTCCGCCTGTTGCGTGAGAAGTTCGGCGTAGCCGTGCTCAGCCGGGGCTACAAACGCAAGATCAGCGGTTTCCTCCTTGCCGATGCCGACACTACAGCACGCGACATCGGCGATGAGCCTTTCCAGATGAAGACAAAGTTCCCCGACGTTAGCGTGGCCGTGGATGGCAAGCGTGTGCGTGGCATCCGGCGCCTCGCCGACGATGATGAAAAACTCGATGTCATTCTGCTTGACGACGCCTTCCAGCACCGCTACGTCAAGCCCGGCGTCAACATCCTGCTGGTCGACTATCACCGCCTCATCATCTATGACAAGCTGCTGCCTGCCGGACGCCTGCGCGAGCCGTTAAGCGGCAAGAACCGCGCAGACATCGTCATCGTCACGAAATGTCCGAAGGAACTGAAACCCATGGAGTTCCGCGTCATCACCAAGGCGATGAGCCTCTACCCCTACCAGCATCTTTATTTCACCACCCTCGACTACGGCGACCTGCAACCCGTCTTCCCTGAAAGCAACAGTTCGGCCTGCGGTCTACCCGCAGACTACAACGTACTCCTGCTGACGGGCATTGCCTCGCCCCGACAGATGGAAGAAGACCTGCAGCCAAAGGTTGCGAGCCTCACGCCGCTCTCCTTCCCCGACCATCACCACTTCAACCGCAAGGACGTGCGTCGCATCAACGAGACTTTCGAGCAGATGCCCCAGCCCAAGCTCATCATCACCACCGAGAAGGACGCTGCACGCCTGACCACCGTCGAAGGCCTCAGCGACGAGGTGCGCCGCCATCTCTTTGCCCTGCCTGTACGCATCAATTTCATGCAGAAAGAGCAAGAACAGAAATTCTGCGACTTCATCGTGGGCTATGTACGCAAGAATTCACGCAACAGCATCCTCGTCAAGGGCAAGGAGGGCATGAGCCATTTCGCGGATTCCGTCGACAACCACCCCGCAAAAACACAGAACACCATCAGCTTTAAATAACATGGAAATAGCTTCCTTAGGTGAGTTCGGCCTCATAGACCGCCTTACGAAAGACATCACACCAAAGAATTCCTCAACGCTGAAGGGCGTAGGCGACGACTGTGCCGTGCTGCACTATCCCGACAAGGAGGTGCTCGTCACAACCGACATGCTCATGGAGGGCGTGCACTTCGACCTCACCTACATCGACCTGCAGCACTTAGGCTACAAGTCGGCGATGGTGAACATCAGCGATATCTTCGCCATGAACGGCACACCGCGCCAGATGACCGTCTCGCTGGCCTTGAGCAAGCGCTTCAGTGTAGAAGACCTTGAGCTGTTCTACAGCGGCCTGCGCCGTGCCTGCGAAAAGTGGGGCGTCGACATTGTGGGTGGCGACACGACGTCCAGCTATACCGGCTTGGCCATCAGCATCACCTGCATCGGCGAGGCCCATCAAGAAGACATCGTCTATCGCAGCGGCGCCAAGAATACCGACCTGATCTGCGTCAGCGGCGACCTGGGGGCGGCCTACATGGGCCTGCAGCTCCTGGAACGCGAGAAAAGCGTCTACTATAGCCAATACAACGAACTGCAGAAAAAATTGGCTGCCGCCAAGGATGCTTCTGAAATCTCAAATCTGAAATCTCAAATCTCAAATCTGGCAATGCCCGACTTCAGCGGCAAGGAATACCTGCTGCAGCGCCAGTTGCAGACCGAGGCCCGTGGCGACATCATCCAGCGTTTGCGCGAAGCTGGCATACGACCTACCGCAATGATGGATATCAGCGACGGACTCAGCAGCGAACTCATGCACATCTGCAAGCAGAGCGGAACGGGTTGCCGCATCTTTGAGAAAGAAATCCCCATCGACTATCAGACAGCTGTCATGGCAGAAGAGATGGAGATGAACGTCACCACCTGCGCACTCAACGGCGGCGAAGACTACGAGCTGCTCTTCACCGTGCCCATCGGCGACCTCGACAGAATAAGAGAGCTCGATGACGTGCACCTTATCGGACACATCACCGAGCAGAAATACGGCCATATCCTTGTCACCCGCGACAACCAGGAGTTCGAGCTCAAGGCTCAGGGCTGGAATCCGTTGAACAAATAATTCACTTCGTCATCCCACCAGCTCTTTCTCCAGCATTTCAAGGCTCTTGCCTTTGGTCTCAGGACAGCGGCGGAAGAGGAAGATGAAAGCGCAGAGGCAGATGGCACTATAGATCCAGAAGGTGCCGCTGCTGCCAAGGGCTGCGTTCATGGAAGGGAATGAGAAGGTGAGCGTACAGCAACCCACCCACAGAGCGAAGGTACACGTAGCCATGGCTATGCCACGGATGCGGTGAGGGAAGATCTCGGCCAGAAGCGTCCACGTGACGGGGCCGAGCGTCATGGCATAGACCGAGATGGCCGTCACGACGAGGCAGACCATTACGAAGCCTTTCACCTCCAGGAAATAGCAGGTGCCAAGGGTGAGGTATATCAGCCCGAGGCCTCCTGCGCCCAAGAGAATCAGCGTACGACGGCCCCAACGCTCGATGGTATAGAGCGCCACGACGGTAAAGACGACGTTGGCAATGCCAGTGATGACAATGTTGATGAACATGCCGTCAACGTCGAAGCCTGCCCCCACGAAGATCTCCTGGGCATAATTGAAGATGACGTTGGTGCCGCACCACTGCTGGAACACGGCAATAATCAGGCCTAACAGCAGCACTTTTCCGTATTTGTGCTGAAACAGCTCCTTCAATCCTGCTTCTGCCTTATTCGTCTGCTTATCGGTTTCTCTTTTCATTGACAAATAGACGGGACTCTCAGGAATGAAGAAGCTCATCACGAGGAACAGTGCAGCAGGCAGCGTCTCGGCCCAGAACATCCAGCGCCAGCCCCACTCCACATTCCATGCCTGACTGTCGGCCACGCTTGTGTCGCGGGCCAGTAGCATGTTGACAATCTGAGCGGCCAGAATGCCCAAGACGATGGTCATCTGATTGAGAGAGACCATCCGTCCGCGAATAGCCGCCGGGCTCACCTCGGCAATATACATCGGCGACAAGGCCGATGCCACGCCAATGCCCACACCGCCCACGAAGCGGGCTATGTTGAATAAAGTAAAGTCGTTGAACAAACCCGTAGCGACAGCAGAAACGGTGAACAGCACCGCAGCTGTGGTCAGCAACGGCTTGCGACCGTATCTGTCGGCCGCCGCTCCTGCCACCATTGCGCCCACCAGACAGCCCACCAAGGCCGTCGACATGGCCATCCCCTGCATGAACGGGCTGTCGCCGATGTTGAAAAACAATTCATAAAACGGCTTTGCGCCGCCTATCACCACCCAGTCGTAGCCGAAGAGCAAACCGCCCATGGCCGACACAGCGCAGATGAAATAGAGAAAGCCCTTACTCTGGTTTTGTTCCATTGTTGATTCAGTTGTTATCATACGATTGATACTTATTCCTATATGCTGTCGGCCTGTCAGTGCTGTTACTGGGGCATCGTGACGCTGAAATACTGATTGTCGGTGTGGGCCTGTTTGACAAGGGCCTTCAGCTCCTCGACTTTCCCGGGATATTTGTCGGCAATATTGTTGTCTTCGTGGATGTCGTCGGCTAAGTCGTAAAGCTCACAGACGCCGTGCTTCACGATGAGTTTCCAATTGCCCTGTCGGACAGCAATCTGGTCGGTCTCTTCGAACTCCCAGTAGAGGTAGTCGTGCATCTGCTGAATATCGTCGCGGCCTGTCAAAGTTGGCAGGAAGGAGATGCCGTCGAAATAGTCAGCTTCGCCAAGATGGGGATTCCTGTACTTGCCGACATAGTCCTCAATACCGAGTATGTCGGCAAAGGTGGGCATGATGTCGTAGAAGGCTATCTGTTGGAAGTTCTTCACCCCTGCAGGCACATGACCGGGCCAGCGTACTATGAAGGGGATACGGATGCCCCCCTCGTGGCACGAGCGCTTCAGGCCCTTGAGCACACCGTCGCGGTTGAAGAAAGTCGGGTCGGCGCCGCCCTCCTCATGAGGTCCGTTGTCGCTGGAGAAGATGAGGATGGTGTTGTCGGACAGCCCTTTCTCGTCAAGCTTAGCCATAATCTCGCCCACATAGGCATCCAGCCGGGTAATCATTCCTGCGAACTGTGCATGAACGTTGGTGACGGCATGATACCAACTGCCGTCCTGCCCGCCAAAGGTCTTGTCATTGCTGAAACGGGCCTTGTAGGCATTCAGGATGGAGTCTTCGGGCTGCAGCAGCTCGGCATGAGGAATGGTGTAGGTGAAGAGTCCGTAGAAGGGCCGGCTGCCGTCTTGACGGTCAAGCCATTCCATGGCCTTGCGATGGATGATGTCGGCACTGTATTGCGGCCGCTTGTAGTAATCCTCGCCAAAGAACTCATGCTCGATGTTCTGCTGCATCAGCTCGCGTGTGACCACCGTGTCGCCATCGCTGGCACTGTACTTATTGAGGAAGTTGGGATAGTAGGTGTGCGCCTCAAACTGGCAGATGTAGCCGTAGAACTCGTCTACACCGCGTTTGTCAGGAGTAGAGACACTCCCCTCGTAGCCACCGGCCCACTTGCCGAACTGCGCCGTGATATAGCCATGATCCTTCATGATTTCAGGCAGGACGACATGGTCAGGGCTCAACGGATGCTGACCAACGACGGCATAGTCGGTACTCTTGCCATAGGCGACGGAGCCCGAGCGGTATTCCTTATTACCCCGTATCTCGCAGTGGCCCGTGTGCTGTCCCGTCATCAGCGAGGCGCGAGAAGGTGCCGACACCGGACTTCCGGCATAGGCCTGCATGAACTGCATACCCTGCGAGGCCAGAAGGTCGATGTTAGGAGTGAAGATGTACTGCTGACCATAGCAGGCCAAGTCACCCCAGCCCATATCGTCGCAAAGCACGAAGATAATGTTCGGTTTGTCGTTTTGCGCATTGACCAATGCGGGAGCCATAGCCAAGCTATATAAAACCCTCTTTGCTTTCATAGTCGTGGCTTTTTTGTCTGTACAAAGGTACGCAATTATTCTGATACGGCATCACTTTTTGACTGATTTTTGGCAAAAAGTAGCTGACTTTGGAGAAAAAGATGTAATTTTGCACCGCATAATAAGACCACAGACCTTTCAAAATGAAGAATATGCTTAAGCTTTGTGTGCTCTGTCTGGTGATGGCGGCACACACCTCTTGTCAGGCCAAAGGCAATGGCACACAGCAGACGCCTGCCGACACAACAGTTGTAGCTGAGCCTGTAGAGCAACACCTCAGCCTGCTCATTGCAGGCGACCTGATGCAGCACGCAGGACAAATCAAGGCTGCGCTGCAGAGCGACGGCACATACAATTATGACGAGTGCTTCGCCCGTGTGAAGGACGAGATTGAACGCGCCGACGTGGCCATCGGCAACTTCGAGGTGACGCTGGGCGGACGCCCCTACACCGGCTACCCGCAGTTCCGCGCCCCCGACGAATACCTGCAGGCCTGTATCGATGCGGGCTTCGACATCCTGCTCACTGCCAACAACCATTGTGTCGACAGCCGGCGCAAGGGGCTGGAGCGTACCATTCAGATGATGGACTCACTCGGCGTACCCCACTTGGGCACCTACATCAATAAGAATGTGCGCGATGAGACCTATCCCTTCCTTCTGGAGAAAAACGGCATGCGCATCGTACTGCTGAATTTCACCTATGGCACCAACGGCATAGCCGTGGAGGCGCCCAATGTGGTGAACATGATGGACACCACCGAGATTCGCCGCGACTTAGAGAAAGCGAAGGCAATGCAGCCCGATGTCATCATCGCCATGCCGCACTGGGGCATCGAGTACCAGCAACTGCCGTCGCAGCAACAGCGCAGCATGGCTGACTGGCTCATCCGCAACGGCGTAGACCACGTCATCGGCGGACACCCCCATGTGGCACAGCCTCTGGAGCTGACGCCCGACAGCCTGCACCTCATCGCATGGTCGATGGGCAATGTCATCAGCAACATGACAAAAGCCAACACCTATGGCGGCTATATGGTCAGGATGGAGTTCACGAAGAAAGAGAAGACCTTCCTTTCTGACTGCGGCTACACACTCTATTGGGTGAGCCGTCCCCCCGACAGCAACAACAAGCACACTTTCCGAATACTGCCCATAGACGAGCCAGACTCTGTGCTCACGGCTACGGAGCAGAAAAGCCGCTATAACATCAGGGCTTCCATGCGCCGTCTGATGGACCATCATTGCAAGGGTGTAAGAGAATACACCTTTGAGTGATTATTTTAGAAAAATGGTGGGAAAAAGTTTGTTCAGGTCGGAAAAAACACGTACCTTTGCACCCGTGATTGAGATAGACAGACATATAGAAATACTGCTGCTGAGCAACGACTGCGTCATCGTGCCCGACTTGGGCGGTTTCATGGCCCACCATGTGGATGCACGCTACGACGAGGCTGACGGCACATTTGTGCCGCCCATCCGCACTCTGGGTTTCAACCCCCAGCTGCGACTTAACGACTCGCTGTTGGCACAGTCGTATATTGAGGCTTACGACATCAGCTACCCAGAGGCCGTGCGACGCATTGAAGAAGAGGTTAACGAATTGCGCCAGCATCTTGAAACCGAGGGTCACTACGAGCTGAACGACATCGGTGTACTGAGCCTCAACGAAGAGGGAAACCTTACCTTCGAGCCCTGTGAAGCAGGCATCCTTACCCCCACCCTCTATGGTCTCAGCTCCTTCCAGATGCCCACACTCAGTGTGCGTCAGCAGAAGAAGCCTGAACAGACGAAAGTGGCAGAGATACCCGAGGAAAATGCCATCACCATCAAGATGTCATGGCTTCGCAATGCCGTAGCCGTGGCTGCCGCCATCGTCGCATTCCTGATGATTGGCACCCCTATCTCGAACAGTAATAAAATGACAGACGTGCAGCAGAGCGCCTTCATCAGTATTCCCGCCAGTCACCGTCCAGCACAGCGGCCTGCCGACGTACAGCCTGCCGCCGTTGAAGAAGAGCCCTCATTAGAGGTCATTCCCGACATGACAGCCGGCATGGATTTGACACAGGTTACCGAGTCCAAGTTCTTCTGCATCGTGATGGCCAGCCAGGTGACAGAGCGCAATGCCAACCTCTTTATCAACCAACTGAACGAACAAGGCTTCACTGATGCCCATATCATCGTCAGCGGAGCCAAGAAGATACGCCGTGTTGTCTACGGAAACTACGAGAGCGAGGACGATGCCAACACAACATTGCGTCAGCTGCGTTCCGAGAGCCGTCTCTTCAGGGATACGTGGGTCATGGAGATAAAAGACTGAATGCATGAAGCGTGTCCGCTGCCCCAAATGTGAAAACTACATTACGTTCGACGAAACCCAGTACCAGTCCGGGCAGTCCTTGGTGTTCCAGTGTCCTCAGTGCGGCAAGCAGTTCGGCATACGCATAGGCACGTCAAAGCTTCGCCAGACACAACGCGACGAAAACGAGCATCCCGAGGAGCCACAGGACGATGGTGTCGGACATATCACAGTCATAGAAAACGTCTTTCACTACAAGCAGGTATTGCCGCTGCACATGGGCGACAACACCATCGGCCGCTATCAAAAGGGCAATCCTATCACCACACCCATCGAAACAGTCGACCCCAGCGTCGACCTCTTGCACTGCATCATCCATGTCAGTCGCGACAAGCACAACCGTCTGCGCTATGTGCTTCGCGATGCCAACAGCAATACCGGCACCTTCGTGGATAACACCGAGATTCCCCCACGCGAGCGCCGCATCATAACCGACGGCACCCTCTTCACCATAGGCGCCACCAGTATCATCCTTCATACTATTGCACCTGTTTAAACTTAAACATATATTGTAAATATGATCAACATTACCTTTCCCGACGGATCTGTTCGCTCGTATGAACAGGGCGTGACGGGACTTCAGATTGCCGAGAGCATTTCGCCGGCTCTGGCACGCAGCGTTGTCAGCTGCGGAGTGAACGGCGAGACCGTAGAGCTGAACCGTCCCATCAACGAGGACGCCAACATCGAGCTCTATAAGTTTGACGACGAGCAGGGCAAGCACACCTTCTGGCACACCAGTGCCCACCTGCTGGCTGAGGCGCTCCAGGAGTTGTATCCTGGCGTTCAGTTCGGCTTTGGCCCTGCCGTGGAGAATGGTTTCTTCTACGACGTGCTGCTCCCCAATGGAGAGATGATCAAGGAGAGCGACTTCCCCACCATTGAAGCAAAGATGAAGGAGCTGGCAGGCAAGAAGGAGCCTGTGGTGCGCCGCGAGGTGGGCAAGGCTGCCGCTTTGAAAGCTTTTGCCGCCGACGGCCAGACCTACAAGTGCGAGCACATTGAGCAGGACTTGGAGGACGGCACCATCACCACCTATACGCAGGGTCGCTTCACCGACCTCTGCCGCGGCCCACACCTGGTGGACACCGGCGAAATAAAGGCCATTAAGCTTACTGCCGTGGCAGGAGCTTTCTGGCGCGGCGATGCCACACGCCAGCAGATGCAGCGCCTCTATGGCATCAGCTTCCCAAAAAAGAAGATGCTCGACGAATATCTCGTGATGCTCGAGGAGGCCAAGAAGCGCGACCACCGCAAGATTGGCAAGGAGATGGAGCTGTTCATGTTTAGCGACAAGGTGGGCAAGGGTCTGCCCATCTGGCTGCCGAAGGGCACCGAGCTGCGCCTACGTCTGCAGGACCATCTGCGCAAGGTGCAGAAGCGCTTTGGCTATCAGGAGGTCATCACTCCACATATCGGCTCAAAGAACCTCTACGTCACCAGCGGACACTGGGACCACTACGGCAAAGACTCGTTCCAGCCCATCCACACCCCCGAGGAGGACGAAGAATACCTGCTGAAGCCCATGAACTGCCCTCACCACTGTGAGATTTTCGCCTGGAAGCCCCGCTCCTATCGCGACCTGCCCCTGCGCATCGCCGAGTTCGGCACCGTCTACCGCTATGAGCAGAGCGGCGAGCTGCACGGACTGACCCGCGTACGTTCGTTCACCCAAGACGACGCCCACCTCTTCTGCCGTCCCGACCAGGTGAAGCAGGAGTTCCTCAACGTGATGGACATCATCGAAATCGTGCTCTCGGCCTTCGGCTTCAACTTCGAGGCACAAATCAGCCTGCGCGACCCCAACAACCACGAGAAGTATGTGGGCACCGACGAGGACTGGGCACTGGCCGAGCGCGCCATCCAGGAGGCTTGCCACGAGAAGGGACTGAACGCCAAGGTGGAGCTGGGCGAGGCCGCCTTCTATGGCCCGAAGCTCGACTTCATGATCAAGGATGCCATTGGCCGCCGCTGGCAGCTGGGCACCATCCAGGTGGACTACAACCTGCCCAAGCGCTTCCAGCTGGAATATACCGACGAGGACAACCAGAAGAAGACGCCCGTGATGATTCACCGCGCCCCCTTCGGCAGCATGGAGCGCTTCTGCGCCGTGCTCATCGAGCACACCAGCGGCCACTTCCCCCTGTGGCTCACACCCGACCAGGTGGCCATCCTGCCGCTGTCGGAGAAGTACAACGACTACGCCCAGAAGGTGCTGAAGCAGTTCGACCTGCAAGGCGTGCGCGGCACCATCGACCTGCGCAACGAGAAGCTGGGCCGCAAGATTCGCGACAACGAGCTGAAGCGCATCCCCTACATGGTCATCGTAGGCGAGAAGGAGGAGGCCGAGGGCCTTGTCAGCATGCGTCAGCAGGGTGGCGGCGAACAGGCCAGCATGACCATCCAGCAGTTCATCGACCGCATCAACGCTGAGGTGGCCGAGCAGACGAAGAAGTTCTGATTGCTTTTCACACAGATACTCTTCACGTATGCAGACAGGCACAAGGTAGGCCCCCACGGCATACGAATCGCACTAAGTTAGTATTTAACGCATACTTAATAGCCGAAAGATTTGCGCTTTCGGCTTTTTTTGTGTACTTTTGCATGCAACAACTAACTATTAATGCAACAACACAAGATGAACACAAAACATTTATTGGCAGGGCTGTTGTGGTTGGCATGCGCCACGGCTGCATCGGCAGCATCAAAAGTGTACACACTGACATCGCCCAGCGGAAACATTGAAGTGACGGCCACCACCGACGCACAAGGCTTGACGTGGGCCGTGAAGAGCGGCTCCACGCAGGTGCTGCTGCCATCGGCCATACAGGCGGTGGTGGATGGAAAGCACCTAATTGCCGCGACGGGCAGCGTGGCCAAGAAGCAAATGGTGGAGTCGTCGTTCGCCACGCCCGTCTATCGAAAGCAGACGGTGGACGACCGCTATGGGCTGCTGGTGCTCAAGTTCGGCCAAGGCACCACCGTTGAGTTTCGCGCCTACGACGACGGCGCAGCCTATCGCATCGGCATTGGCAACAAGAAAGCCCAGCAGGTGGACAGCGAGACGGTGGAATACTGCTTCGCCGACGACTATCAGGCTTTCGTCCCCTACGTGAACGACCTGCGCGGGGGCGAGCGCTACAGCTTCTCGTTCGAGAGCTACTACGACGAGCAGCGGCTGTCAACGATGTTTCCAGACTCAATGGCCATCACCCCGCTGGCCGTCTGTATGCCCAAAGGCCAGAAAGCCGTGGTGATGGACGCTGGCGTGGAAGACTATCCAGGCATGATGCTGAAGAAGGGCAAGGGCAACAGCCTGGTGGCAGAATTTGCCCCATGGGTATTGGAGCAGAGCGTGCTGGGGCGTGGGCTGAACATGATTGCCGACAAGCGGGCACCCTATATTGCCAAGCTGAGCGGCCCGCGCATGCTGCCCTGGCGCGCCGTGGTGGTGACGCAGAACGATGCCCAGCTGCTCACCTGCGACATGGCCATGCGCCTGGCCCCGGCCTCCCGTCTCGCCGACACCAGCTGGATAAAGCCCGGCAAGGTGGCGTGGGACTGGTGGAACAACACCAACGTGTGGGGCGTCGACTTCGAGTCGGGCATGAACACCGCCACCTACAAGTACTACATCGATTTTGCACAGAAGAACCATCTGGAGTATATCATCATCGACGAGGGATGGAGCGGGCGTGAGTCGCTCATCGACGACCTCAACCCCGCCATCGACCTGCCCGCGCTGGTGCAGTATGGCAACAGCCGTGGCGTGGGCATCATCCTGTGGAGCTCGTGGCGCAACATGATTGGCAACGACGCCATGGATGGCAGCGCCGCCATGGAGCGCTACATGAAGCACTATGCCGAGATGGGCATCAAGGGCTTCAAGGTGGATTTCTTCGACCGCGACGACCAGCAGGTCATCGCCTCGGCCTACCGTATGGCCGAATGCGGCGCACGCCATCATCTGCTGTTGGACTATCACGGCTTGAAGCCCATGGGCTTGAACCGCACGTGGCCGAATGTGCTCAATTTCGAGGGAGTGAAAGGACTGGAGAACGCAAAATGGGAACCCCGACAAGGGAACGAACCCCAGCACGACCAACCCCGCTACGATGTCACCATCCCCTACCTGCGCATGCTCTGCGGACCGCTCGACTATACGCCGGGTGCCATGGACAACGCCACACGTGAAAACTTCTTCGGCAACAACGGACATCCTATGAGCCAGGGCACCCGCTGCCACCAGATGGCCATGTATGTGATTTTCGACGCACCGCTGCAGATGCTGGCCGACAGCCCCACGAAATACATGCGCGAGCAGGAGTCGACCGACTTCATCAGACAGATTCCCACTACCTTCGACGAGTCAGTCGCCATCGGTGGCGAGTTGGGTGAGTATGTGGCAATAGCCCGCCGCAAGGGCAGCACGTGGTATGTGGCCGCCATGACCAACTGGACACCGCGCACACTGACGCTCGACCTCTCGTTCCTCAGCCCAGGCAACCACCAGGCCAACATCTTCAGCGACGGAGTGAACGCCCTGCGCGAAAAGGAGGCCATGGACTATAAGCACACACGCCACAGCCTAAAGGCTGCCGACAAGCTCAACATCAGTATGGCTCCCGGCGGCGGATGGGTAGCGATTATCAACTAAAGACACTTAACTCTTATCAGAAATGGAACAACAGAAACGCTTTGGTCATTTCGACGACCAACACCGCGAGTACGTCATCACCGACCCGCAGACACCATGGCCCTGGATCAACTATCTGGGCAACGAGGATTTCTTCTCGCTCATCTCCAACACCGCCGGCGGCTACAGCTTCTACAAGGATGCCAAGTTCCGCCGCATCACCCGCTACCGCTACAACAACGTGCCGATGGACAATGGAGGAAGGTATTTCTATATTGTGGATGGCGCTGCCACTTGGTCGCCAGGCTGGAAGCCCTGCAAGACGCCGCTCGACTTCTACGAGTGCCGCCACGGCATGGGCTACACCCGCATCACGGGCCGCAAGGACGGCGTGGAGGCTTCGGTGCTCTTCTTCGTGCCCCTGAAGAAATGGGCAGAGGTGCAGAAGCTGACGCTGACCAACCAAAGCAGCGAGGTGAAGCGCCTGAAGCTCTTCAGCTTCGAGGAGTGGTGCCTCTGGAACGCCGCCACCGACATGGAGAACTTCCAGCGCAATTTCTCCACCGGCGAGGTGGAGATAGAAGCCACCATGCCCGGCGCTTTTCCGCCGCCAGCCACCGTGCCCGGCGCTTTTCCGCCGCCAGCCGCTGTGCCCGGCGCTTTTCCGCCGGGTGCCACCATCTACCACAAGACCGAATACCGCGAGCGCCGCAACCACTACGCCTTCTATCATGTGAATGCCGAAGTGCAGGGCTACGACACCGACCGCGAGCAGTTCGTGGGCCTCTACAACGGCTTCGAGGCCCCGCAGGCCGTCGTGGAGGGCCGTCCGCGCAACAGCCACGCCCACGGCTGGAGCCCCATCGCCTCGCACTACATCGAGGTGACGCTGCAGCCCGGCGAACAAAAGGATTTCGTATTCCTGCTCGGCTACATCGAGAACGAACAAGACGAGAAATTCGTGGCTCCGCAAGTCATCAACAAGCAGAAGGCTCACGCCCTCATCAGCAGCCTCAACACCACGGCGAAGGTCGACGCCGCCTTCCAGGAGCTTTGCCAGTACTGGGATGCCCTGCTTAATATATATAATGTACGCACGGGAAACGACAAGCTCGACCGTATGGTGAACATCTGGAACCAGTATCAGTGCATGGTGACGTTCAATTTCTCGCGAAGCGCCAGTTTCTTTGAGAGTGGCATTGGACGTGGTATGGGCTTCCGCGACTCCAACCAAGACTTGGTGGGCTTTGTGCACCAGATTCCTGTCCGCGCCCGCCAGCGCATCATCGATATCGCCTCGACGCAGTTCCCCGACGGCGGCTGCTACCACCAATATCAGCCACTGACCAAGCGGGGCAACAACGACATTGGCGGCGGCTTCAACGACGACCCCTGCTGGCTCATCTTTGGCACCGTGGCCTATCTGAAGGAGACGGGCGATTACAGCATCCTCGACGAGATGGTGCCCTTCGACAACCAGCCTGGCACCGAGGTGACGCTCTTCGAGCACCTGAAGGTGAGCCTCGACCACGTCGTCAAGAACCTGGGCCCACACATGCTGCCCCTGATAGGGCGTGCCGACTGGAACGACTGCCTGAACCTGAACTGCTTCTCGTGGGACCCCAACGAGAGTTTCCAGACCACCGAGAACAAGAGCGAAGGCTCGAAGGCCGAGAGCCTGATGATTGCCGGCCTCTTCGTGGTCACTGCCAAGGACTACGTGGCGCTGTGCCAGCAGCTGGCCCGTTCTGTCTGTTGTGGCAATGCCACAACATACGAGACAGAGGCCAACCGCATGCAGCGCGCCATCGACGCGATGGTGGACGCCGTGAAGCGCCACGGCTGGGACGGCGAATGGTATCTGCGTGCCTACGACTATTTTGGACGGAAAATCGGCTCGAAGGAGTGCGAAGAGGGCAAAATCTTCATCGAGAGCCAGGGATGGTGCACCATGGCACAGATTGGAGCCGACGAGGGCATGGTGGACAAGGCCCTCGACTCGGTGAAGAAATACTTGGAGTGCGAGCACGGCATCGTGCTGAACAACCCTGCCTTCACGAAGTACATCTATGAGTACGGCGAAATCAGCTCCTATCCCGAAGGCTACAAGGAGAACGCCGGCATCTTCTGCCACAACAACCCGTGGGTCATCATTGGCGAGTGTCTGGCCGGACGCGGCGACGACGCGTGGGCGCACTACGCCAAGATTCTGCCCTCCTACGTGGAGGAGAAGAACCAGGTCCTGCACAAGGTGGAACCCTACGTGAACTGCCAGATGGTGGCCGGCAAGGATGCTGCCCGCCCCGGCGAGGGCAAGAACTCGTGGCTCACGGGCACGGCAGCGTGGATGTGGCTCACGGTGTCGGAGTATATCCTGGGCATCAAGCCCGACTACGACGGACTGCTCATCGACCCCTGTCTGCCCCAGACGGCTGGCGACTACACTGTGCGCCGCCGCTTCCGCGATGCCTGCTACGACATCACTATCCATCCCAATGGCAGCCAAAAGGGCGTGAAAGCCGTCACCCTCGACGGCGAGCCTCTGCAGGGAGCACTCGTCCCCTACAGCCCAGGCAACCACCGCGTGGAGGTGACAATGTAATAAGAATCCCCCACCCTCCCCTTGCAGGGATGGGAAGAACTATCGCAAGAACGAGGAAAGGAGGTAAACGCCGAGCGTTTACCTCCTTTCCTATTGATAGCGTTTGAACGCTGTGATTACTTGATGACCACCTTCTGAGTGCGGACGGTGCCGTCGCTCATCAGGCTCTTCACGATGTTCACGCCACGCTCTGCCTTCATCATGCGGCGACCGTTGAGGTCGTAGATGGCGATGGCGCGAGTCTTCACGTTGTTGGCTGTGGTCTCGTCGATGCCAGCGAGCACCTCTTCGTATGCCTTAGCATAGTCGAAGCCAGTAGCGGCAGCGGTGAGGATGACACGCACGTCGTTGAAGAAGGTGTGCGAGTCTTGGCAAGCGTTGACACCCAGCGTCACGATACCGTCGGTGATGACAACCTCCTTGATGGCCAGGCTGCCCAGACCACCCTCAGCAGCGTGCGGGAAGGCCTGACCAATGCGGCCGGCGTCAGCCCTTTCGAACTCGTCGATGGCAGCCAGGTCGCTGGTCTGTACGAAGAAGTAAGTATCGTCGAGAGCATTGGGAGCATCGTTCTCGTCCATGCGCTCACCGAAGCCGCCACGGAGTGTGTAGACACCTGCAGGCAGGTCCTCGATGGTCTGCTGGATGCGGTAGCTGGGTCCCCATGTCTGGAACATGCAGTCCTCGGCAATCTCCTCACTACCCTGAGCGGAACCCCATCCTACTGACAGTCCAGGAGCGTTGTAGCCCTCGGGAACACTCCAGCCAGGAACGCTGCCCTCAGCGTAGTTCGTGCCAGTCTGCAGCTTGTACATGTTGGGGTTCTTAACGAACACGGTCATGTCGTAGCCCTTGGTGCCCTGGTTCCCCTCCTCGTCGTACTGATCTTCCAGCACGGGGAAGAGCTCGGCACCGTCCTTGATCTGACCATAGTGCTTCACCTTCA
>JAILAA010000182.1 GCA_024681875.1 Prevotella sp. | reverse complement strand
GTGATGAACCAGATGGCGTAGCGGCGCACGTCACCACTCTGCCAGCAGCGGATGCTCTCGCCGGCTTCGTTGGCGCCCCAGGCCATGAAGTTGAACGTGCCGTCAACGACATGACGGTCGAACCAGGCAATAGGCGTAGAGACGCAACGGAAGATGATGCGGTGGGTGACGTACTGCCAGATCTCGTCCTGATAGAAGCGCTTGTAGGCTGCGCGGTGAAGCTTCGGGAAAGTCTTGTACAGACGGTCTGCAATAGGCTGCTTCTCGCCTTTGTAAATATAGGTGGCAAGGGCGATGCTGATAACTGCGATGACCACGCTCGTGATAGCAATCTGTGTGTCGAGGTGGATGTCGTAGGACAGGCCGCTGGCGCTGACGAAGTGACCAAAGGGCAGGAATCCGCAAAGGATAGTAACTGCCGAGAGGAACATCAGCGGGAAGGTCATCGAGAGCGGAGCCTCATGCGGTGTGTGATGCTCGTGGGCTTCTTTGTTCTCAGTACCCCAGAAGATGCCGTAGTACAGGCGGAACATGTAGAAGGCGGTCATAGCGGCCACACCCGTCATAATCCAACCGACCACAGGGCTGTACTGCATGGCAGCCGTCAGAATCTCGTCCTTCGAGAAGAAGCCCGAGAACGGCGGTATGCCTGCGATGGCCAGACACGATATGAGGAACGTGATGTGCGTGATAGGCATGTACTTGCGCAGGCCACCCATCATGGACATCTCGTTGCTGTGCACGGCGTGGATGATGCAGCCGGCGCCAAGGAACAGGCAAGCCTTGAACATGGCGTGGGTGAACAGATGGAACATGCCAGCCATGTAGCCTAGCTGGGCGTGGTTGTCGAGGATGGCCTCATGGCCGGGCAGGCTGACACCCAGGCCCACCATCATGAAGGCAATCTGTGAGATGGTGGAGAAGGCCAGCACACGCTTGATGTCGCTTTGGGCACAGGCCACGGCAGCGGCATAGAAAGCGGTGAAGACACCCACCCACACCACGATGCTCATGGTCTCGGGGGCATACTGTATCCACAAGGGGAACATACGGGCAATCTGGAACACACCTGCCACCACCATCGTGGCAGCATGGATGAGGGCCGACACAGGCGTGGGGCCTTCCATGGCGTCGGGCAGCCAGATGTGCAGTGGGAACATGGCGCTCTTACCGGCACCGCCGATGAACATCAGCGTCAAAGCGGTGGGGATGATGAATCCGCCGCAGGCAATGGCACGCATCGGGTCGACAGTCACCAGCTCCTGCATACCGTTCACCACCTGTACGTCGGCGGCAAACGAGAAGCTGAACGAGTCGGTGAAGAAACCGAACATCAGAATGCCGATGAGGAAGAACATATCGGCGAAGCGTGTCACGATGAAGGCCTTCTTAGAGGCGGCAATGGCAGGCTTCAACGGATAGTAGAAGCCGATGAGCAGATAGGAGCTCACACCCACCAACTCCCAGAACATGTACATCTGGAAGATGTTGGTGGCCACCACCAGTCCCAGCATTGACATGGTGAAGAGTGAGAGGAAAGCGTAGTAGCGCTGGAATCCTTTCTCGCCGTGCATGTAGCCGAAAGAATAGATGTGCACCATGAGCGACACCGTCGAGATGACGATGAGCATCATCACCGAGATGGGGTCGAGCAGGATGCCCAGGTCGAAGTGCAACGTGTCGGTCAGAGGCAGCCACGTGAAGTTAAAGGGGATGATGGCCTGATGGATGTCGTTCACACGGTCGGCAGAGAAATACTGGAAGGCCGTGAGATAGGACAGAATCGTGACCACTCCGAGCGAGCAGGTGCCGATGAGACCGGCCACCTTGTGCTTCATCTTCATGCCTGCCAGTCCCAGAACGAGGAACGAGAGCAGGGGTAACAGAAGGATGAAAATGGTATATCCGTATTGCATAATCTTCTCTTAGTTTTTCAGGTTAGTAATACTGTCTACGCTGTCGCTACGGAAGTGGCGATACACATTAATAATAATAGCGATGGCCACGGCACTCTCAGCAGCAGCGACACCGATGACGAAGAGCGTCATGAACATGCCCTCCATGCCCTGCGGATAGAGCAGGCGGTTGATGGCGGCAAAGTTGATGTCAACGGCGTTCAGCACCAGCTCCACAGAGATGAGCATGGCGATGAGGTTGCGGCGAGTGACGAAGCCGAAGACGCCGATGAAGAACAGCAGTGCGCTCAGCACGAAGTAACATTCAACGGGTATAGTCATGCGTCCTTCTCCTCCTTTCTAGCCACTACGAGGCCACCGATGATACATGCCAGCAGGAACAACGAGATGAACTCGAAGGGCAGCACGTACTGATACTTCTCGCTGCCTACGAGGGCAGTACCTATCTCATTCATGGGCACCTCCACGTCGGCCACGCTCTGGTCGAGGACAAAGCCGGTCTTGAGGATGATGAAGCAGACAACGGCCAGTCCAGCCAGGGCTGCCAGTCCTCCACTGATGAGGCGGCTGCACTTGACGTGCTCCACCAGTCCCTGCAGCGTGCGCTTGCTGACCAACTGGATGGCGAAGACATAGATCATCGTCACACCACCGGCATAGACGGCTATCTGGGCAGCACCAAGGAAGGTGTAGTCGAGCAGGAAATAGATGCCTGCCACACCGAAGAGCACAAACAACATGAATGTTGCGGCTCGCATGATTCGCGTTGTCGTCACGCACAGCAGGGCTGAGCCGATGATGACAAGAGCGAGTATGATAAACATAATTGTATTACCCATCGTTTACTTTGTTTTAGTGTTAAACGTTCCGGCTGTCCACTCTGCGCCACCGTCGATGAGGCCAGGCAGCGAGCCGCCCTTGTACTCCTCTTTGTCGAGGTGGAGCACCAGCTTGTCGCGGTCGAAGACGGCATTCTCGAAGTCGTTGGTGAACTCGATGGCGTCGAAGTTGCAGGCATTGGTGCAGAGCTGGCAGAACATGCAGTCGCCCAAGTCGTACTGATAGTCGTCCAGCACTTTCTTCTTCTTGCCCGTTTCGGGGTCTTCGGCCATGTGTGCCTTAATCTTGATGGTGCCGTTGGGGCAGGCCTTCTCACACAGTGTGCAGGCCGTGCACTTGTAGGCACCGTTCTCATCGCGCTTGAACACCAGGCGCCCGCGGTGGCGGGACGACACGTGCAGCGTGGTCTTGCGGTTTTCAGGGTACTGCTCCGTCGACTTGTTGGTGAAGAAGTCCTTGAAGTATTCCTTCCAGGTCACCTTCATGCCGGTAGCCAACGTCTTGATGCCGTGCCCTATCTCTCCGAAATATGATTGTTCTTTTTCCATTTCTTTTAGGATTTAATAGGATTAAAGATACCATCCCATTGCCACAACGACTGTCATCAGCACGAGGTTGATGAGTGCCAGGGGCATGAGGTACTTCCATTCCAGCTTCAGGATCTGGTCGATACGCAGACGGGGGAACGTCCACTTAATCCACATCAGCAGCCACACCACGCCAAGCGTTTTTCCGAAGAACCAGAAAATGCCGGGGATGTAGTTCATCACCTTGTCGAAGCCTTCAACGCCAATGTTGATAGGAGCCCAGCCTCCGAGGAACACCATCGTGGCGATGCCTGCGATGATGAAGAGGTTGAGGAACTCTGCCAGGTAGAAGAAGCCGAAGCCCATGCCGCTGTACTCTGTGTGGTGACCGGCGGTAAGCTCACTCTCGGCCTCAGCCATATCGAAGGGGCCGCGGTTGGCCTCTGCGTTACCGGCAATGAGGAAGGTAACGAAAGCGATGATGGCAGGAATGTGGCCCTTGATGATGAGCCAGTTCCAGGGACCGGTCTGATATTCCACAATACCGCTGACCTGCATCGTACCTGTCAGGATGACGGCGGTGATGAGGCAGAGGCAGAGCGACATCTCATAGGAAATCATCTGCACGGCGCCGCGCATAGCCGACACCACAGAATACTTGTTGTTAGAGCCCCAACCGGCAAGGAAGATACCCACCACGCCAATCGAAGAGATGGCGGTGATGAGGAACAGGCCCACGTTGAAGTCGAGGATGCCCATACCAATGTTCCAAGGAAGGAAGCAGAACGTGCCTACCGATGCCACAATCACCAGCACAGGTGCGATGGCATAGAGCAGCTTGTCAGCCTTGTCTACGAAGAAGATCTCCTTGATGAGCATCTTCAGCACGTCGGCAAAGATCTGCAGCAAGCCCCAGTAACCTACGCGCATCGGGCCTAAGCGGCACTGGAAGTAGGCGCAGACCTTACGCTCCATGAAGATCATCAGACAGGCGATCAATGCGTAGGCCGTCAGCACGATGGTGCCGATGAGTACGCACTCAATCAATATCGACAGGAAGTCTCCCAGCCCCAAAGTCTGGCGCAGGAGATTGTCGAACCATGTTGTTACTATACTAAAATCAAACATCTTGTAAATTTACTATTTGACGATTTACAATTTACGATTTATTTCCCAATTTGATGATTATACGATTTTATCTATCAATGTCGGGAATAACCACGTCGATGGCGGCACAGGTGGCGATGAGGTCGGCAATCTTCTGACCACGGAGCATCGGGTCGAAGGCACCGACAAGTGAGAGACCCATAGGACGCATCTTCATGCGATAGGGGCTCTTGTCGCCACGTGAGTCAAGATAGATACCGAATTCACCGGCAACACCCTCGACAGCATAGTACCACTGTCCCTCGGGCACCTTGATGATGGGCTTCTGCTTCACGTAGAAGTCTCCCTCAGGAATATTGTCGATGAGCTGCTCGATGATGTTCAGGCTCTGGTACATCTCATTGATGTGTACGAGATAGCGTCCCATCGAGTCGCAGGTGTCTGTGGTGCACTGCTCCCATTCCACCTTGTCGTACATGTCGTAGGGATGGTTCTTGCGCACATCGTTCTTCCAGCCTGAGGCGCGTCCGGCAGGACCGGTCACAGCATAGCTGATGCAATCCTCGAGGCTCATTGGACCGCAGTTCTCCAGACGGTTGTGAGTGATGACATTGTCGCCAAACACATCCATGTACTCCTGAATCATCGGGCGCAGATACTTCACCAGATCCTTCACATTCTTCACGAAGTTGGGGTCGATGTCGTCCTGCAGACCGCCAATGCGGTAGTAGTTCTGAATCAGACGTCCGCCTGTGGTCTCTTCCATGCAGTTGAGCACATGCTCACGGTCGCGCATACCATAGAGGAAGGCTGTCAGGGCGCCGAGGTCCTGAGCAACGCAAGAGGTGAACAGCAGGTGAGAGTCGAGACGCTGCAGCTCATCCATAATAGTGCGGATGTACTTGATGCGGTCGGTCAATTCAACTTCCATTGCCTCCTCGATGACACCCACCAGAGCGTGACGGTGCTGCATGGCTCCCAGATAGTTAAGACGATCGGTTAAAGCAAGCGTTTGGGGATAGGTCATGCCTTCCCACATCTTCTCGATGCCGCGGTGAATATATCCGAAGTGAGGATAGATTTTCTTGACGATCTCGCCTTCAAGTACGGTCTGCAAGCGCAACACACCGTGAGTGGCAGGGTGCTGCGGGCCGATGTTGATGACATAGTCATCGGTATTGAACAGCCTGTTCTGCTTTGACTGCAGGTTGCCGTCCTTGTCGATGAAATACTCCAGTCCGTAGTTGGGCTCAACGTCATCCTCCAGCGAGTACTCGTCGTTGAACTTCCAATCCTTGCGGAAGGGATGGCCCTTGAAATCGGTACGGAGGAAGAGACGGCGCATATCAGGATGTCCCAGGAACACGATGCCATAGAAATCATAGACCTCGCGCTCCAACAGGTCAGCTACGCGCCAGATATGAGAAACGGTAGGAATATAGGGGATGTTCTGGCCATCTGTCTCGCCGGTTCCATTAGAGGCGATACCGTCGCCGCAAACAGAACTCTTGGCCATCATCTTCACAGAGCAGCGCTCGTGTGACTTTGTGTTTTCCAGAATATAGATACAGCCGAGGCCTTCTTCAGCTCCGAAGTCTTCACCCACGATGGTAATCAGGTAGTCGAAGCCCTTCTTCTTCAGGTTTGCCATCTCAGCGGCAAACTTGTCAAACTCGAATGATAAGAATTCTAATTTCATACGGCGGCCTCCTCTTTCTTTAATTCTTCAACAAACTCCTGGGGCACCTCAGTCACCACGATGGGCTCACGGCGATGGTCACCCAGCTGGTTGCGGAACGTCAGCTCCTCATTCGATACACCCAGCTCCTTCTCCTCAGCCGTCTGCTTGTGGTTGGCGCCGCCGAAGAATTTCTCAATCTTCACCTTGCGCTGCAACTGCATCATGCCATAGAGGATAGCCTCGGGACGGGGAGGACAGCCGGGGATGAACACATCGACGGGAACAATTTCCTCGATGCCTTTCACCACATGGTAGCTCGACTTGAAGGGACCGCCGCTGATGGCGCAACCGCCAACGGCAATGACATACTTAGGCTCAGCCATCTGGTCGTAGAGACGCTTCAGGGCAGGAGCCATCTTGTGGGTGATAGTGCCGGCACACATAATGAGGTCGGCCTGACGGGGAGAGTTACGTGTCACCTCAAAGCCGAAGCGGGCAAAGTCATAGCGGGCACAGCCACAGGCCATGAACTCGATGCCGCAGCAACTGGTGGCAAAGGTGAGCGACCAAAGCGAGTTGGAACGGCCCCAGTTGATGAGGCGGTCCAGAGAGCCGGTGATGACATTCACGCCACCCTCATGCAGCTCGTCGATAATCTTCTCCAGCGACTCGTTGTCTTTCCATTCCTCGTAGGGCATGGACTTGATTTTCGGCTTCTTTACTTCCATTCCAGTGCTCCTTTCCGCCAGGCATAGGCCAAGCCAAATACTAAAACAACAAGGAAGAATCCGATGCTCAGCAAGGCTGCTGCACCGAATTGCTTCACTACTACTGCCCATGGATACAGAAACACCGTTTCTACATCAAACATGAGGAACAGGATGGCGAACAGGTAGTAGCCCACATGAATAGGAATCCAAGAGGAACCGCGTGTCGGAATACCGCTCTCATACGGCTCACCTTTCACCTTTGCATACGAGCGCGGACCAATGAGCTTAGCAATAATGTAAGCCGCCGCCACCAGTGTAATTCCCGTCGTTATGACGGTAACTAACAAAGTGAAATTCATAAAATGATTAAAGTTATAACTAAAATTTCGAAATTTGCGTGCAAAGGTACTACTTTTCTTTCAAACAAACGATAACTACACGAAAAATCTGCGTCAGATTTTCACAAATCCGACATGACAACTCCAAAAAATAAGTTAAAAACCCTTAACGTTGCTCCTGATTGAATTTAGTACCGTTCCACTTCATCAGGATGTTCGTCGGACGGTTAGGAGCATGTATAACGGCTTTGATGTCCTTGCCTTTGCGAGGCAAAGAGTAGGTTACAACGGGCGACACTTGGATACTGGCCCCAAGATCATAGGCCGACTCATAAGTGAGAGTTCGTGTGCTGTTGTCGTACTTGTAGAACATGATTCCTGTATTTTCTGTCATGACGGGCTTGCCATGCTGCTCACATCCAATGTTCACGGCCACCAGCTTGTGTTTTCCGTCAGAGCAGTTCCAATAGCAAATCTCCACATAGCTATGCTCACGCATGTCAGCATCCTCATAACGAGAGTCAAAACGCACATAGCCATTGGGGAGGTCAGTTAGAAAAGTGGCTCCTTCACGCAACGGATAGTTCTGCTGCATGAGTTCCCAGTTGTCGGCCATATTGCCCAACGACTCTCCGATATCCTCCTGCGAGAGGATGGCTGACACAAAGTCGTTGATGTTGGGACGAGAACCACTATAGTTCACTACAATGTAGTCTTGTGCCTGCGCTGTCAATGTCATCAGCAGCAGTACTGCGAAAGAAAAGATGTATTTTTTCATATTTATTCAATTTTGATGTTCAGAGCTATGCTCGGCATGACCGACATCTGTTTCAGGGAGCAAAATTACTTATTTTTTCTGAACAAACATAGCCCTATAAAAGACAAAATGAAAAAAAAACAATTTCTTTCTTTTTTGTGCTTGCTTATTTGTACCTTTGCACAGAGAAAAAAACAACCTTGGCATACAAATAATAAAAATGAGAATCATCACTACCCTAGCCTTTTGCGGAGTTGCGCTGTTTACTGCTGCACAAAACCTGCCTTATCAGAATCCAGAACTGAGCGCCAGAGAGCGTGCACAGGACCTTTGCAGCCGTCTCACCCTTGAAGAGAAGGCCATGCTAATGCTCGATGAGAGCCCGGCCATCCCACGCCTCGGCATCAAGAAGTTCTTCTGGTGGAGCGAGGCCCTGCACGGAGCTGCTAACATGGGCAATGTTACAGTATTCCCCGAGCCGATAGCGATGGCTTCGTCATTCAACCCCGACCTGTTGTACAAGGTGTTTGATGCGGCCAGCACCGAGTTCCGTGCCCAGTACAACGAGCGCATGATGCGCGGTTCGGGTGAAGACGAGAAGTTCCACAGCCTCTCCGTCTGGACGCCTAATGTGAACATCTTCCGTGACCCTCGTTGGGGACGCGGTCAGGAGACTTACGGCGAAGACCCCTACCTCACCTCGGTGATGGGCGTGCAGGTGGTAAAAGGCTTGCAGGGGCCTGAGGACGCAAAGTATCGCAAACTCTGGGCCTGTGCCAAGCACTATGCCGTGCACAGCGGTCCTGAGTACACGCGCCACTCGGCCAATCTCACCAACGTCTCGCCGCGTGACATGTGGGAGACCTACATGCCTGCCTTCCAAGCCTGTGTGCAGGACGGCAAGGTGCGTGAAGTAATGTGTGCCTACCAGCGCCTCGACGATGACCCCTGCTGCGGATCTCAGCGCCTGTTGCAGACCATCCTGCGCGACGAGTGGGGATTCCAATACTTAGTGGTGAGCGACTGCGGTGCCGTCAGCGACTTCTACGAGTCACATAAGTCATCATCCGACGCCACCCACGCTTCAGCCAAGGCTGCCATCGCCGGCACAGATGTGGAGTGCGGCTACAGCTATGCCTATCGCAGCATTCCTGAGGCTGTGAAGCGAGGCTTCATCACCGAGGGCGAGGTCGACAAGCACGTCATTCGCCTGCTGGAAGGACGCTTCGACTTAGGTGAGATGGACGATCCCTCACTCGTGGAATGGTCGAAGATTCCCTACTCGGCTATGGACTCAAAGGCCCATCGCCAGATAGCCCTCGACATGGCCCGTCAGACCATCGTACTGCTAAAGAACAGCCTCCTCCCAACCTCCCCCCAAGGGGGAGGAGAACAAACCCCTGTATTACCGCTGAAGAAGAACAATGAAAAGATTGCCGTGATAGGTCCCAACGCCGACAACGAGCCGATGATGTGGGGCAACTACAACGGAACGCCCAACCACACCGTCACCATCCTCGACGGCATCAAGGCCAAGCAGAAAAAATTGTTCTACGCCGCCGGCTGCGACCTCACCTACGACAAGGTGTTTGAGTGTCTGATGGCCTCACAATGCAGCTTCGAGGGCAAGAAAGGCATGAAGGGCACATTCTGGAACAACCGCAAGATGGAAGGCAAGCCTGTCACTACGCAGTATTACACCCAACCGCTCGCCGTCACCACTTTCGGTATGCATAACTTCGCCCCAGGCGTTCAGCTGGAGGACTTCTCGGCTAAGTACGAGACCGTTTTCACTCCTAAGGAGGCAGGCGAATATGTAGTGAACGTCGATGGCTGTGGACACTTCGAGCTCTACATCGACGGCCAGCAGAAGTTCATGCATCACATCTGGCGTACCACGCCCAACCGCGTGGCCATCCAGGCTGAGGCAGGCAAGAGCTATAACATAGAGGTGCGCTTCTCGCATATCCACACCTACAACGCCAACCTGGCCATCAATATCGCCAAGGAACATCCCATCGACTACCAGCAGACTATCAGCCAACTGAAAGGCATCGACAAGGTTATCTTCGTGGGAGGTATCTCGTCGGCCCTTGAAGGTGAAGAGATGCCTGTCGAGATAGACGGTTTCAAGGGCGGCGACCGCACACACATCGAGCTGCCTGCCGTGCAGCGCAACTTCCTCAAGGCGCTGAAAGAGGCCGGCAAGACCATCATCTTCGTCAACTGCTCGGGTTCCTGTATCGCCCTGCAGCCTGAGACGGAGACTTGCGACGCCATCGTGCAGGTGTGGTATCCTGGTCAGGAGGGCGGCATGGCTGTGGCCGACGTGCTCTTCGGCGACTACAACCCGTCAGGGAAACTGCCTGTCACCTTCTACAAGACCAGCAGCCAGCTGCCCGACTACGAGGACTACTCGATGAAGGGTCGCACCTACCGCTACTTCGACGATGCCCTGTATCCCTTCGGCTATGGTCTGAGCTATACCACCTTCGAGCTGGGCGAGGCCAAAACAATGAAACAGAGAAACAACTTCATAGTGGAAGTCCCCATCAGAAATACCGGCAAACACAACGGAGCGGAAACAGTCCAACTATACATTCGCGACCTTGCCGACAAGGAAGGACCGCTAAAATCGCTCCGTGCTTTTCAACGCATTGAAATCCCTGAAGGAGCCGAGAAAACGGTGAGTTTTACGCTCACGCCAAAATCATTCGAATTCTGGGATGAAAACACGAACACGATGCGAACCAAATCAGGACAATACGAAATCATGTACGGCACCAGTTCGCAGGACAAAGACCTGAAGAAGCTGACCATTAATCTATAAAGTAAATCATCTATGGCAGAGACAACAAATAGCATCTTGGAAAAACTCGACGGCCTGGAATCCCGTTTCGAGGAGGTTTCAACACTTATTACCGATCCAAACGTCATTGGCGACCAGCAGCGCTTCGTCAAGCTGACAAAAGAATACAAGGATTTGAGTGACATCATGGACGCGCGACGTCGATATATCGCCTGTCTGAACAGTATCAAGGAAGCCAAGGACATCCTGGCCAACGAGGACGACCCCGAAATGAAAGATATGGCGCGCGAGGAGCTGGCTGCCAACGAAGAGCTGCAGCCCAAGCTGGAAGAGGAAATAAAGATTGCCCTCATTCCCAAAGATCCTGAGGATGCGAAAAACGTTCAAATGGAGATTCGCGCGGGAACTGGCGGCGACGAGGCATGTCTCTTTGCCGGCGACCTGTTCAAGATGTACAAGAGCTTCTGCGACTCGAAGGGCTGGCAGCTCTCGGTCACCGATGTCTCCGAGGGTGCTGTGGGCGGCTATAAAGAAATTGACTTCGCCGTTTCAGGTGTCGACGTCTACGGAACGCTGAAATACGAGAGCGGTGTCCACCGTGTCCAGCGCGTACCAGCCACTGAGACGCAGGGCCGCATGCACACCAGTGCCGCCACCGTTGCAGTCCTTCCTGAAGCCGACAAGTTCGAGGTGCACATCAACGAGGGCGAGATCAAGTGGGACACTTTCCGCTCCTCTGGTGCCGGTGGCCAGAACGTGAACAAGGTGGAATCAGGTGTTCGCCTGCGCTATATGTGGAAGAATCCAAACACAGGCGAAACAGAGGAAATTCTCATCGAGTGTACTGAGACGCGCGACCAGCCTAAGAACAAGGAGCGTGCCCTTTCGCGCCTGTATACTTTCATATACGACAAGGAGCACCAGAAATATGTCGACGACATTGCATCACGACGTAAGACGCTTGTCTCTACCGGCGACCGTTCAGCTAAGATTCGCACCTACAACTTCCCGCAGGGACGCGTCACCGACCACCGCATCGGCTACACTACCCACGACCTGCAGGGATTCCTCGGCGGCGACATCCAGCCCATGATTGATGCCCTGACAGTAGCCGAGAATGCCGAGCGAATGAAAGAGAGCGAGCTCTAAAAAAGAACAGCGCAATATAGAAAATGTAACCAAGCACATTACTGTCAGTAAATAGCTTGGTTACTTTTTTATGATGCATAAAAAAATCCCAGCCACCTGACCGATGGCTGGGACGAGCGTTGTAATATCAATGATTTTGCTTTACAGCGTTGTTACTCAGCAGCGGGAGCCTCCTCCACGACGGGAGCAGCCTCTTCCTTGACGGCAGCAGCCTTCAACTCTTCGGAATTCTCGGCAACGACTGTGACGGGAATCTCGACAGTCACCTCCTTGTGGAAGTGCACCAGAGCCACGTACTCGCCAACCTTCTTGATGTCACGCATGGTGATGATCTTGCGGTCGATGTCGTGACCCAGCTTCTTCAGCTCCTCAGCCACAGTAGCGGTGTTCACCGAGCCATAGAGCTGACCTGTAGCGCTCACCTTGGCTGCGATGGTCAGAGCCACACCAGCCAGAGCGTTGCCACGCTCCTCGGCGGCAGCCTTCTGTGCAGCCAGCTTGTGAGCCTGCTGCTTCAGGTTCTCGGCCAGAATCTTCTTGGCACTCTCAGAGGCGATGACAGCCTTGCCCTGAGGAATCAGGTAGTTGCGGCCATAACCCGACTTCACATTTACGATATCGTTCTTGTATCCCAGACCGATAATATCTTCTTTCAATATCAATTCCATAGTCTTGCGTCCTCCTTCATTATTATTTCATCATGTCGGTTACGTAAGGCAGCAATGCAATCTGACGTGCACGCTTCACGGCTTGAGCCACGCGGCGCTGGAACTTCAGCGAAGTGCCAGTGATGCGACGGGGCAGGATTTTGCCCTGCTCGTTGAGGAACTTCTTCAGGAACTCGGGGTCCTTGTAGTCGATGTACTTGATGCCGAGCTTCTTGAAACGGCAATACTTCTTACGCTTCGTGTCAATGGAAGGAGCGGTAAGATAACGGATTTCTGACTGTTCTGCCATGATTTAAGCCTCCTCTACTTTAGTTGCATACTTCTTACGACGCTTTTCAGCATACTCGATGGCATACTTGTCAAGCTTCACTGTCTGGAAACGAATCACCTTCTCGTCACGACGATAGGCGGTCTCCAATGTCTTAATCACTTCTGGCTCGGCCTTGAATTCAATGAGGAAAAAGAACCCGGAGGTTTTCTTCTCGATCTGGTAAGCCAGTTTCTTCAGTCCCCAGGCCTCTTCGCTCACGATTTCTGCACCGTTATCGGTGAGAAGTGTCTTGAACTTTGCGACCGTTTCCTTTGTCTGATCGTCAGACAAAACGGGAGTTAAAATGAAAACGGTTTCGTACTGATTCATACGTTTTTTAATGGTTATAAGTGTTATTTTGCAAAAATGCGGCTGCAAAGGTACACAAAAGTTAGGAGTTAGGAGTTAGGAGTCAGGAGTTTTCCTGTATTATTAACTTTTTTTATCTTTTTTCTTGCCAAAAACTTCTTCTTCCTTTCTTTTTCCTCTTTTTTTTCAATAACTTTGCAGCGTCAATATAGTAGAATGATAGAATTCCTGATTGAGTATCTTCCGTTTGTCATTGTTGCCCTTTTAGCCAGCATAGCTTTTGTTATGTGGTTATGCAAGGCAGGGCGATATATCGGACTCACATATATTTGCCTTGGCGTAGCCATGTTGGTGGTGCTTCACGTCAATGGCCTCACCTTCTCCAATCGTCTGTTGCTCATTGCCATCGGTCTGGTGCTTGTGGGTGTGGTCATCCACGTTTGGGCCCAGAAGAAAGAAAGCCGATATTAAAGAGAGAAGATTATCTGCAATTGCAGCACATAAAGTGAAATCAGAAGAAATCGTCGTCAAAGTCGAGATTGCCGCTGTTTACAGGCTGGCCACTATCGTCGGTGTCTTCCTCTTCCTCCTTATCATCCTCTGTCGGCAGCTCATAGTCGGGCATTTGCAACAGTTCCTGGTCGCTGATTTGCAGGGGCTGGAAGGTTTGTTCATAGAAGTCGTCATAGTCGTGGAAGCTATAGCGCAGTCCTATGAGTGTAAGGTTATGTTCGCTGATGACGAGGCTTCGGCATTGTCGCAACAACGATGACAATTGTTCTGCCGAAGTAAGCTGGCGAGCATACTGCAGGGCTTCGTCGAAATTTAGGAAGCCGCTTATCAGCATCCTGCTATAGCCCTCCATGCGTTCTATTTCGAGGTCGAAGTTGCGTACAAGGAAGTTGGAGAAGTTGAAGCGAGCCATCTCGTAGAGCAGTTGGTTCTCGGCCTCCACAGCTGTGCGCCCGTCAGCAGCGCCCAATGAGTCGGGCTGATAGACGAGGAGGAAGAGGAAGGGCACGTCGCGGTCGGCTGAGAGGGTGTCGGCTGCAACAGAGTCATTAGCGATAGAGAGGTCGCGTCGGTTCCAGATATCGTCAAGGTCGAACTTTCCGCCATAAAGCTGTCTGCCCTCTTGCACGCCTTTTATGATCATGCCGGCCATCTCGGTAACCTCGCTTTGGGGATATTTTTCCACAACGGTCTTCAGCTGTTCCACACATCCGGCAGGATCGCCCAGATTGAGCAGGCTCAGGCCATGAATGAAGAGGAACTTCGGGCGGTTTTCGCCCAAGGGGAATCTTTCGGCAGAGATGCGCGCGTTGGTGGCGATGACATCGTGGCGGTCGGCCTTGAAGGCATCGTAGGTGGCGGCATACAAAGAGTCTTCGATGTGCACGCCGAAACGGGCATTCTCCTCGAAATAGGGGTCGCAAAGCAGCGTGGTATAGTCGCTCTCAGGGTATTCGGCTTTCAGGTGTGCTATGCAGTTCTCGGCATCATCGAAGCGTCCCTGTCTGGAGTATAGCAAGAAGAGATGATACCACACCTGGTCCATCTGCTCATAGTCAGGATACTGGGTGGCGAGGCGCACGAGCTGCTTGGCTGACAGCGGCAGGTTGTCGAGCTTGTCTTTGAAAATGACGCCGGCATGGAACAGGCCGTCCTTGATAATAGCGTTACTCTCGGCCACCTGTTCCTCGGTGAAGGGAATCTGTGCCAGATAGTATTCGCGGTTGTGCGGGTCGGCGGCCAGGCTGTCGGCAGAAGTGTCTTCTTTCTTTTCCTGACCGATTTCCAACGTCTTTCTCTCAGAGGCTTCCGCATCGTTTTCTGCAAGCGACAGCGTGTCTGTTTCTTCAAAGGATGCGGGAGGAGCTACCACCGTCACATTGCTGCGTCGCCAGTTGTCGGTATTCTCACGCTTGCCCCATTGTTTCTGGAAGGCCTGCTTGCCTTGGTTGACTATCATCTGGTTATAGAAGTACCACTGGCCGTCCTTTGAGTTTGTAGTGGCTGCAGTAGTGGTGGCGGCAGGCTTCTGATCGCGGTTGCCCACGGCGCCCTGACGCTGCTGATGCTGCTCCACTTCTGCTTCGCGGGCTTTGTCGGCCTCTTCCTTTTCTTTCTTCTTCAGTTCCTTGATGACGCGGTCGATGGCTGCCAGTCGCTCAGCCTCGGGCATCTTGGCCAGCTCCTGCAGCGAGTCCTGCAGATGAATGGCATCGGTATAGGGCACCAGCTCGTCAAGCACCTTCGAGCGCTGCGACAGCTCCTCATAGCCGGGCCGCTCCTTGTCAAGCAGTCCGATGGCCTCGCCATAGCAGCGCTGGGCGTCGTTGTAGCGCTCCATGTCCCAGTAAAGGTTGCCAAGCTTCAGCAGCAGCACGCCTTTCTCTGTGCCGTTGCGGGTTGATTTCTTGTTTCCCTCCTCATAGGCGTCAACGGCCGACAGGGTGTCGTTGCGCGACAGGTAGATATTGCCGATGGCATAGAAGACCTGATCCTGAAAGTCCTTGTTCTTGTCAGAGGAGGCCATGCGCCTGAGGCGGCGTATCATCTTCTTGTAATTGCTGGCCGCCATCACCTCGCTTTGGGCTATTCGTGCATTGAACTCCAGCTCGTAAGGCGGATTCTGTGCTGCCACATGGCCATAGGCCTTATAGGCTTCCTGATTGTTGCCGAGAGCTGTCTGCACCTGACCCATGATGAACCACTCGCGGGCTTTCTGCGTCTTTCGGTGTTCGGCCTTGATAGTCTTTCGCAGATAGGGCACGGCCTGCTCCAGCTCGCCTGTGCGCAGATAATAGTCGGCCAGCGTCTGGCTCCAGGTTGTGCGGGCTGCATAGTGGATGGAGTCGCGGCTCATGTTGCGGATGACATCCTCGGCATCATAGAGCCAGTCAAGCTGGGCATAGCAGCGGGCCAGCCAGGCGCGGGCCTTGCCATAGATGGCGGGCTGCGTCTGATAAAGGCGACTGGTATAGCTGAAGGTGGCGGCGGCGGCGCTGAAGTCGCCACTTTGGAATTGGGCTTCACCCAGCATGAGCCAGGCTTTCCACAAGAAAGGATTATACTCGCGGCGCGACAGCCACTCAATATCCTTCGCTGTCTTCTTGCGCGACTTCTTCCACTCCGGACGTGCCTTGATGCTGTGCTGCTTGATGGTTTTCTCCATCTTTTCCACAGTACGGTCGAAATTGCCCTTGCCCAGCTCGCGGCTCTGCTTGTTGGCTACGGCAAAGAGGGGCAACTGCTCGGTATAGTCGTCCTTGTTTCCCTTCTCCTTCTCCAACTGTCCGTCTATGAAGGCCTGGCTGCCATTATAGAAGGTATTGTACTTGGCCGTAAACGACTGCCACATGCGCGACCGTGCAGTATTCTTGTGCACGGAGCAACCTGCCGTCAGCAACAGGACAGCCAGCAGAAAGTATACGACTTTGCGATGTATCACTCTAATAAAACTAAGAAACAGGCGTTTTATTGCCTTCGCGGCGTTTTTTCTCTTCCAGCAGGCAGCCTATTTTACATTCGCCCGTTGCCACGCTGCTACACGAAGAGCAGTCGTGGGCCTCGTTCACAGGAGCGTCGGTACCGCCCTTGGTGAACATCGAGGCCAAAGCTGCCACCACACCAAGCGCCACCAACGAACCCACACAAATCAGTACGAACTGCATCTTAACCTTTCAACCTTTTCAACCTTTCACCCCGACGCCCGCCTGGCGAAGGTCGTCCCAGAAGCGAGGATACGACTTGCTGACCACCTGCGGCTGGCGGATAATGATATGTTGCTGCATGCACAAAGGAGCAAAGGCAAGCGCCATGCGATGGTCGTCGTAAGTGTCTATCGCGGGACACGGGGCGAGGGGCGAGGGGGGAGAGACGTTTCCATCCCACGACAGCTCACAGCCGTTTGTGTCCTCAAGCCGGTAGCCCAGCTTCGCCATCTCCTTCTTCAAAGCCTCAATGCGGTCGGTCTCCTTGATCTTCAGCGTTTGCAAGCCCTTGAAATGGAAGGGCACACCCAGCGCGCAACAGGTGACGACGAAAGTCTGCGCCAAATCGGGCGAGTTGCCGAAGTCGTATTCCAGGATGGGCACCATGTGGCCGCTCTTCCTCAGCGTCACCGTCGTAGGCAAGCCCGGCAGCTTCGAGTCAAACGTGGTCTTCACACCCAGCAGACTGAAGATGTAGCGCACCGAAGAGTCGCCCTGCTTCGAGCCGTCCATCAAGCCCTCCAACCTCACCTCGGCATGAGGGTCCTTCGACAGCGCCACCATCTCATACCAGTAGCTGGCGGCACTCCAGTCGCTCTCTATATAATAAGATGTAGGCGAATAGGGCTTCGGCTTCACCTCAATGGTGTCAACAGAAATCCAGTCTGCTTCAGCACCGAACTCGCGCATCGTACAAAGCGTCAGGTCAATATAGGGGCGCGAAATAATCTCACCCGTCAGATGCAGCGTCAACCCCTTGTCCAATACCGGGCCAATCATCAGCAAGGCCGAGATATACTGCGAACTCACGCTGCCCTCAATCTCAAGATCGCCGCCCTGCAAATGGCGCCCCACAATGTTCAGCGGCGGAAAGCCCTCATTTTCCTCATATTCAATGTCGGCACCCAGATAGCGCAGCGCCTCCACGAGAATCTTGATGGGCCTGTGCTTCATGCGCTCCGTGCCGGTGATGACATGTTCGCCGCTGGCCGTAGCAGCCAGGAAAGCCGTCATAAAGCGCATCGACGTGCCTGCCGCCCCGATGTCGATAACGGGCGGAAAGCCATTCAGCGCACGAATCATCACCTCCGTGTCGTCGCAGTCACTCAGATTGTCAGGCAACACCTTGCCACCCGACAATGCGTAAATAATCAATGCCCTATTTGATATGCTCTTCGAGGCAGGCAACTTCACCGTTGTGGCAAGTCGTGCCGGAGCTGTAAGTCTGTATTCTGTCATATTCACGTGCAAAGATAGTGCAAATAGAGAGAATCACCAAAAAAAAACGCGTTTTTCTTTGGATTTGTGAGATGCAGCCTGTCTTCGAGCTGAGCTCAAGGATGGTGTTTTTTCGCGAAGCAACAAAAAAAGTAACAAAAAAATTTGGACGATTCAAAAAAACATCGTACCTTTGCACCCGCTAAGCAGGAAAACCTGCCAATTAGTGTTCGGGATTTAGCGCAGTTGGTAGCGCACACGTCTGGGGGGCGCGAGGTCGCTGGTTCGAGTCCAGTAATCCCGAC
>JAILAA010000179.1 GCA_024681875.1 Prevotella sp. | reverse complement strand
CCTGTGGTATGGTCGCGCAGCAACTGCGCCAGAATGTCTGGCGATATGCTGTTTTCCAAAATGTCTATTGCATTGTCGGGCATCGGACATCAACAATCTGGTCTGACCGATACCCAAGTGTCAGAGGGTTAGGAGATCTTGCGTGTTACATGCGTAGAAAGAACGAGGGTATCTCCTGCTGCCCGTTCCGCTACTTAGGCCGTCGGATTGCCCTATTGAAAGAACAGACAGAGAAAGATACCCACGCTGGAGTATATACTGATGCACCCAAAAGTGTGCGTGAGGGCTCAATTTGCCCTCGGCACACTCCGGCTGCGAATATACACACCCGTAGGCGTCACCTCTGCTTTTGCCTTTGTTCAATAGCTCGAATTTCCGACGTTCAAGTAGTCCAAAAAACAAAGCGTACAGTGTCGCTTTTCCACTATGTAATTGTTGCCCTGGTAAGCATTTCTGCAAGCTGGGCGGCTCTGGCACGTATGCCAAAGTGGCTACAAAGGTAGTGCTTTTTGCTGAGAAACAATCACTCTTTGCGAAAAAAAACTTACAAAAGGAAGGCATCACGTCGTTAAAAAAACTTAAGAGAAAGACAAATCTCAAACCCTCAAGCTCATATCTCAAATAAAAGCAGTACCTTTGCAGCCGCTTTCGGCGTAACCGATGGCGGGAAGATAGGAGAGTTGCCCGCTATGTTGCGCAGGAACGATACAGCATAATTTAAAAATTAAAAATTCAATGGATTTAATCAAAATTGCTGAAGAAGCATTTGCAACCAGCAATCAGGCCAAGGCTGCCGAGGGCGGCAAGAAGTTTGAGGAGTTCGCTCCTGGTGATACCATCACCGTTGGTTACAAAATTATCGAGGGTTCCAAGGAGCGCATCCAGCTCTATCGTGGCGTGGTCATCAAGATTTGCGGCCATGGTCTGAAGAAGCGCTTCACTGTCCGTAAGATGTCTGGCACCGTGGGCGTAGAGCGTATCTTCCCCATCGAGTCGCCCAACATCGACAGCATCGAGGTGAACAAGCACGGTAAGGTGCGTCGCGCCAAGCTGTACTACCTGCGCAAGCTCACGGGTAAGGCTGCCCGCATCAAGGAGAAGCGCATTGCTGTTAAGAAGGAGGCTTAAGCACTCATTTCTGCGACACAGAACAAGCATCGAAAAAATCCCCGCAAGAATAAACGGCATCGTTATTCTTGCGGGGAACTTCTTTAGTAAAATATCCAGGCTAGAAAAGAAATTCTCTAGCCTGGATATTTACTTTTCCATTACCGGAAGGGCAAGTACCAGTTCTTCTCGTCGCGCAGCGACACGGCAGGATTCTTGTAGTCGAGCTTGCGGGCAAGCCACTCCGTGCCAAAGTTGGCACCATAGAGTCCGGCGTTGTTCTTGTGACGGGCTATACGTGTGAGGTCGCCAAAACGGTTACCCTCGAAGGCCAACTCAAGTGCCATCTCGTCGCAGAGCAAGTCCTCCATAGCATTGATGGTGTCTTGAAGGGTGTACAGCGTGTCGAGATTATAGGCAGCAGTCAGCTCGCTCAGTTTCTTACCTACGATGGTATTGTACTGATAGGGAGACTTACCCTGCGTATAGTAGCAGCCACGACTATGAATGCCGGTGTTTATCCTGTTATTCTCCTTGAAGACAGCCCTATTTTCCTCAGACAGGAAGGGAATAGTGGTAGAAAGCAGCTCAGCAGACTCCTGATGGATATAGCGTCCGAAAGCCACGTCAGTGCTGTCGCCTTGCTCCACATAGCTGAGCAGGTCTTCATTGATACCATCCTTGAGAATGGCAAAGGCAAGGTCAGGATAGCCCATACGGTTGATAGCTTCGCCAAGGCGCAGATAGATGGTAGAAGTGCGGTAGAGAGGCACGTTAGCGCTGTTATACTTAATCATAACGCTATAGGTGGAATCCTCGCGCGAGGTAGGAATCACCTGGTGCATGGTGACATAACGGCGCCAGTCGCCCTGGTTGAATGTCTGTACCACGATGTTGGAGGTGTTGGAACCTCTAGGCACATAATAGTAATCCTGTGCATTGCTAAGGGCTATATAGGAGGGAGAGGCATCAATCTGTCGCTCGGGCAAGTAGCGGGCAGATTGATTTTTTGCATCAATGGTAGTGGTATAGAAATCATAGCCGAAATAGCGGGGCAACTCGGTGACAACGCCGCGCATACGGTTGGTGGCCAGCGGAATGTAGGTGATGATGTCGCTAACGCCGCCATCAAAAATGTTGACCCACGAAGTGCCATCACGATTGGAATCGAAATTATCGGGCAGGACATCTTCGAAGAGCGTAAGCATAGTGGCGTCCATCCTGACATTCACATTCTGAGTGACAACCTTGTTGTCAAGCAAATACTGGAAATAGTGCTGTGCGGCCTTTTCGTACTGGTGCGTCTCAAGGAAGAGGTCGCCAAGGATGACGTCGACGGGTATCATGGCGTTCTTCGACTGCACTTTTTTCTGTGACGATTCACTTGCAGCATCTTCTGAAGAGGTGCCGTTGAAGAGACCGGCTGAAATCTCGCCGTAGTTAGGCACGGGTGTACCGCCATCGACATTGATACCACTGTAAAGCTCGAGCTCAGGGGTAAGGGCGTCGCAGATGCCCTGCAGGTCCTTGGTAGGCAACGAGCGGTTGGCATCGCCTATGCTAACCAGCGGGTCGGTGTAGAAAGGCACCTCGCCGTAGTTCTTGCACAACTGCATATAGGCCCATGCGCGTACGGCCAATGCCTCGGCAAACTCAGGAATGGCTACACGGCGGCTTCCTGTGCGCAGCGACGTGTCGCGGTGAGCGATATAGTAATTGCAGTTGTTGATGATGCGGTAATAGGCATAGGCCGAGTCGTACTTATTGGTGACATCGGCTGAGAAATCAGCCAAACGGCGCAAGTCCGTCTCGGTATACTGGTTGGTCTGCACCAAGTCGCCACGCATCTCGCCCACCATCACATACTGGTCGGCCACCTGCTGCACACTTTTCAGGATACCGAGCGTATAGAACATGGAGTCGGTTTTCTGATCAAGCGCAGGATCGAAAATCTGGCGGTCGCTGTCGGTCTCAAAGAAGTCTTGACAGGATGTCATTCCAATTACCAATAAACAATAACCAATAACCGTTATTACACTGGCCATTTTCTTTATGATTGATAGCTTTTTCATTCTTTTCAATGTTTATCGTTTAACGTTTACTGTTTATTGTATTACAGGTTGATTCTCATGCCGAGGGTGAAAGTACGCCCAAGTGCCACATTACCGGCATCGATGCCCTGATAGAGGACGGAGTTGGAAACCGACATCTCCGGGTCGTTGCCTAAATAGTGGGTGAAGGTAACAAGATTATTGGCCTCGGCCCAGACGCTCAGCCCTTGCAGCCAACTAAGGTTGACAGGCACCTGATAGTTAAGGCGCACCGTCTTCAGGCGCAGATAGGAGCCATCCTCAATCCAGCGGTCGCTGAAGCGTGAGTTGCCCATGGGATCTTGATAGCTGATGCGCGGAATACTGGTCTGCTGTCCCTCACTACGCCAGCGATTGGTCATGGCAGTGGTCTGGTTGTAGAAGTTATTTCCTCCTTCAAGCAGACTGCGCTGGTAATTGTAGATGTCGTTACCCAAAGAATAGTTCAGACCAAGTGAGAGGGTCAGATTCTTCCAATTCAGCGTAGCGAAGATGTTACCGTAGATGTCGGGATTGGGATTACCAATGATGGTTCTGTCAGCCTCGCTAATCTCGCCATCGCCATTAATGTCAACAAAGTGCATGTCACCAGCACGGAAATCCTGATGAGCGCCAGTGGCATCAGTGAGGTAGAGATAGCCGTTCTTACCAGCGGCAGCAGCCTCGGCATCGGTAGCAAAGACACCGTCGGTCTTGTAACCATAGAACAGGCCGACAGGCTGTCCCACGATGGTGGCGATGTTGTCCTGGCCATAGATGCTGGTGGTGTAGCCCTGAGCTGTCTTTGCTCCGCCTACATAGATGCGGCTGTCGTTAGGAAGCGTCTTCACCTTGTTCACATAATGACCGGCACTGGCACCCACTTCCAGACGGAAGTCGCGTGTCACGACGGGCTTAGCACTGACGGTGACCTCATAGCCCTGGTTATCCAGAGAGCCGCCATTGCTCCAGTAGTTATTGATACCTGCCACGGGATTGTCGAAACTCTTCAGCGTGAGCAGATTACTGGTGTGATGATGATAGAAGTCGAAGTCTACGCCCACACGGTTGTTCAGCAGAGCGGCCTTAAAGCCAATATTCATCTTGCTGGTCTGTTCCCAAGAGATACTCTCGTTGCCGATGTTGTCAAGCACGGCAGCAGTGGCGCGCCAGAGATATTTGCTGACACCGAAAGAAGTGCGGGCTGCATAGTTGTTGATGTCGTCGTTACCACTGATGTCATAGCCGGCCTTCAGCAGCAAGTAGTTAATGCCCTTGTTCTGGGGGAACCAAGACTCGTTGCTGATGGCCCATCCCAGCTGCAGGCTGGGGAAGATGCCCCAGCGGACGCCCCCCAGCTTCAGGCCGTCGGCCTCAAGTCCAAAGCGGCTGCAGCCTTCCATAGACATGGTCAGCTGTGCGAAGTAGCGGTTGCGGTAGTTATAGTCGGCATTGGCATACCAGGTAAGGCTGCGCCATTCATCATCAACACCCGTGGCATCAATGAAGTCCATCTTGATGCTGATTTTAGGCATCTTGTCGTTGCCTGCCGATGAATACTGACCCTGAGGCTCGTTGTCGTCGAAGGCAAAGGATGCGAAGCGCAAACCGCCATAGACGTCAAAAGAATGCCCACGTAGCTGCTTTTTCCACTCCAAGCGTGTGTCGCTCATCACAGCTGTCTCTTTCGAGAACATGGACTTGGACATTGTCTGCACACGTCCGATGCCATCAATAAGGAAAGTCGGCATACCGCCCTTCGGACGATAATAGCGCTGCGACACGCGGTCAAGGGTATAGCTGAAAGTCTCGGTGAGCACCAGCGAGGGTGTAAACTCAAAACGCGGTGCGATGACAGCGTTGAAATGGGTTGTCTCCACTCGGTTCTTGTTGATGGCATCACCGTTATCAAGCAGTGCAGTCGGGTTACCCAAGGTGATGTCAGGATCAATCATCGTGAGAAAATCGTCAGCCTCAGAGTAAGTTGTAGACTGTTTCCTCGTTATATTATTAAATGTATAGGGATTGAGGAACGGCGACTTGACGAGTGCAAGGAATGTCGGCGACGAGATGGTGCCTGTGGTAAGGTCACTCGGTGCGCCATTGTCAAAGACATCGCGATTGATCTTGGCATACGACATGTCAAAGCGTGTAGTAAGCTTTCTCATGATGGAGATGTCGGTATTGAAGCGTACGTTCAAACGGTTGAAGCCGTTCTTCTTGGCCGTGCTCTGTCCGTCTGTGTAGCCAAGGGAGAGGTTATACATACCGATATCGTCGCCACCCTGCACGTTGATGTTGTAGTTCTGGTTCAGGGCAGTGTGGTAGACCTCTTTCTTCCAGTCGGTATTGTTATGATACTTGAGGTAGTAATACTTCGACGGGTCATCAATAAGGAATTTGAAGGTATTAGGGTCGGTATAGTCATTGATATACTGGTAGGTACCCAGCAACTCTGAGGCATAGATGCGATACTGGCCTGCGTCCATCATGTCGGGCGTACTGGGAACGAGGGTAAAGCCTACACCGACATTGGCATCAATACGCGTAGCCATAGAGTGACCGCGCTTGGTCTGGATGAGCACCACGCCATTAGCACCTTTGGCTCCGTAGAGGGCTGTGGCATTTTTCATCACGGTCACCTCCTCGATGTCTTCAGGGTTGATGTTCAGCAACATGTTGGTGTAGTCGCCATAGTGCAGGGTAGAACGAGTCTGCTGCAGATCCTGCACGACGCCGTCGACGACGAAGAGGGGCTGCGCATTGGCAGTAAGTGAATTGAGGCCGCGCACGAACATGGCGGTTCCATAGCCAGGACCGCCCGAGCGCGTCACAGCGCGCACGTCGGCGCCAAGCATGTTCTCAATATCGGTCTCTATGGTCTGCGACGTGGTGTTCGTCATCTGAGCCGTGGCGGCAGCCGCAATGTGCGTCGTCTTGTCGTACATGGGGCGGAATTTGTCGCTGAGCATCTCAATGTGCAAGGTGGCGTCGCCGCGGCCAATGCCTACATGCTGACTGAGGAACTCAGGTGAATGGACATAGAGTGCGGTGGCAAAGGTGGGCACCTTGATGGTGAAGGTACCGTCTTCATCCGTCATGGCGGTGTAACGGGCATCGCCAAGGGCCTGAATGAGCACACCGGGCAGGGGCTGCTTCGACACGGCGTCGACGCAGATGCCTTTGACCTCCATCGTGGGATAGGTGGGCACTTTCACTGCAGGCTTCTTCGCCACAGCCACCGGCTCGTCTTCACTGGCATAGACGACTTCGTCGTCCTGGGCCATTGCCGGCATGACCATGAAAACACTGAGAAAAGAAAAAAGAAGGATGCTGTATCGTCTCATAGCTGTATTCTTTTGCTGTTTCATATTAGTAATCGCCCTTGTCATATTTATAATCGGGATGCTCTTTCAGGAAATCGTCGAATTCCTTCGGGCGAAGGATAATGCAGTCAAAACGCATGGTGCGGTCGTACAACTCCTTGTTTTTACGGGTCACGCCGCAGGCGACATTCAGATAAGGATAATACTGGCCAGTGCCGACATAGGCGACAGGGAAGGTGAAGTCGCCAAGATAGACGGTATCGACGCGTGTGGGGTCGCATTCATAGTTTTGCGCCACACACCAGTCTTTCAATTCCTTTTGGTGTTTGCCCATCTCGTCAACGCAGTTCATGTTGACTTTGAAATAATAGGGTTTTGACTCCTGATTTTCATTGACGATATTGGCAGGAACAGTGACGATGTAGACACTATAGGTAGTGCTGCGCACACCAGGCAGATAGAAATCTGCACTCGGGTTGACACTGGCACTCGCCGACGTCAACTCAACGTACCAATCGTTTGACACGTGTCCAGCCACTTCGGGATTTTGCGTGCCAGGTATGACATTGATTGGCAGTGGCTTGTTTTCATACACGTTAGTCGTATATGGAATCAAGTCAGTAGATTCCAACTGGATGATCAATTCCGGATTCCAGGTATGCCAAGGTTGAATGTGCAGGCTGTCGGTCACCCACATGGCACCGTTACTCTTATCGTAACGCACTGCTCCTTCGAACATCTGGGCGGCATCCTCGCTATAAACCTTGGTGCGGGTGGTGGAATAGAGCGAGTCGGCGTGCAGCGTCTGTCCTGTCTGCAAGTTGTTCAGCTTCTTGTTGTCGTAGAGATTATTGTTGTAGAACAGGTCATTGAACAGCATGTTGTTCACAGTAGCCACTTTCAGCGAATCGACATCGCGGATTTTCACCTCAGTAGCCTTTGCCAACTCACCCTCTTCAGAGAACTCCTGGAATTCGAAGGACGGCAGGTAATGATAATACTGGCCAATACGTTTTTGGGCCTTGTCCCAAGCATCATTGGTGGGCACAAGCATGGTATAGTTGCTGTCCTCGCGGTTGATGTAGGCATAGAAGTAGCTATAGAGGTCGTTGCGCTCATCAAAGATGGAGTCGAGATAGGTAACCTGTCCGTCGACCATCGGGCCCTGCACGCTCTTATACTTGTTCAACTCGCGCTCGTCAAAGCTATGATAGTAGTTGGCAATGGAGTCGATGGGGAGTTCATTGTTGTTCAACGACTCATAGATATTAGCCATGAAGGGTATCTTGCCGTTTAACACATGCATGACGCCATTGCGGGTACTGACGTTGGCCTTCGAGATGTCAATGTTCTGGATGGCATACTGCTGGTTGCCTTTGAAGTGCATACGCTTTTCGTTAATGGTGTACACCATCTGGTCAACCAGCCCCGAAGCGGGGTAGTTATTGCGTGCCACGTGGTTTTCTACAAACTCACGCACCAAGCGGCTGTCGCTGAGTGCCGACAGTGTCTGAGGGTCATAAGTGCCGTCGGCAGGTGCCCACACGGTGAAAGTCTGTGAGGAGTTGAGCACCTCATCGTAGCCAGTTCTCTGCAGCAGTCCCTTGAACACGGTCAAGTTCGGGTTGGAAGCAATGTTCTCCCATAGCGTCTGGTGCTGCGTCTCCATGATGGAGTTGTCGGCTTCATAGTGGTCTGTCCAGTCGGAGCAGGCCGCTGTCGCACCAATAACCAATATCCAATAACCAATAACCGTTATCTTGTTGGTCAGGAGCCTTATCATTGATTTCTTTTTCATTCTCAATCATGTTTTATGGTTAACGTTTATTGTTTATTGACATTAGTACATGTCCTCCAGATATTGAGTATTGTTGTAGACATTCTGGGGGCATAACTCAATGTAGTCAAGGTGGAATTCACACTTGTCGTTTTCAAGAACGCTCTTGCAACGCAGCCAGTATTCATCCTGCTTGAGTTCCTGTCTGGTGATGATGCGGCGCAAGTCTTGCTGATAGCCACGAGCCAAAGTGCCGTTGAACGTATAGGCGAGGGGACCGCGCATATAGCCCAGATTGCGCATGTCGGCGTCGGTCTCAATACCCATGTCGTCATATTTGGTGTAGTCAGACCAGCCTGTGACAACATCGGTTCGGATACCATCTATCGTAACCGTCAGCTCATCATGAGACAAGGGTATATGACGCATGTCAAGAGGGATGTCAAGAGCCTGCATCGAATACACGCTGGAACTGGTGCCAAGATAGAACTGCAACATGCCTCGAATACCTTGCGGATAACCAGGTCTACCATCTTCAGCCGTATAGCCGACGCGAATTTCGTAGGTACCGTCCGGCACAGGCGGGAGTCGGAAGGCGAAGTCATAGTTGCCCATGATGTTGAATTCGTCGCACTGATAGTTGCTCCAGCTGGGATCGGTATGCGGGAAATAATAGAAGCGAGTGGCATCGCCATTGTAGAAGGCTACATTCTTGAAGAAGCCCGGTGGGAAGCGGATATAATCAGCTGTATGGCGGCCATCAGGACCTCCCACCACTCCACCGTTCAGTTTTCTCACGAAGTCAGTTGTACAGCCACGGAAGCTATTGGACAGCATCTCAGGGAAGAATGCGGTAGCATCCAAACGGATACGCTCGTTGAGCGATCCATGGGGCACAAACTCCTCGTATGCCAGCATCGCCTTGACGGGATGAATATAACCATTAAGAGGCATGAACTGCTTCTTGGCATCGGTCAAATCAATACCTTCAAACAACACAGTGTGCATGGCAGCACTTCCCACCTCGCCTATCTGATCGGTAAGTGTGTTGTTGGCTACCCAGCGGTTGAGTCTCACCTTGTTCGTGTTTTTCGTGATTTTCAACAACGTATAGGGAAGCATGGTCTCATAGTATTCCACCGGCTGGGCCTTCGAGTTGGCTCCATTGGCGATGGGCACCAACTTGTCGAAAGGAACCTTAAACTCCAGGATATGATAGCGCACAAACATGCTCAGCGTGTTCCAGGGATTCCTGTAGTCATCGCCCGTACTGATTTGAATATGGTGGTTGCGGGCATAGTCGTACCATCCGTCAGCACCAGCACATTGGCCATAAACGCTGTCAGCATATGCTTTCAGGTCTTCTATGCTGTTGATGCCATGCTCGGCCAGAACCTCATCAGACTCAGCAAAGATGGTATAACCCAGTTCACACTTTTCAGGGACATAGAACTTCATGGGATTGGACACCTTCTGGAAGTCAGTGGTACTAGTATTGATGAGCGAGTCAGCCAGACCCGTAATCGTCAGTGCTTTTGAGAAGACGGTAAAGCCTTCGGCGTTTTCCAGCTCACCGGCAACAAGCCTGTTTGAGCGGCGGATGACACAGTCTATTTCGTGCACCACGCCATTCTCCAGCTCGACGTCCATATTGGTAACAACAGAGGAGCGGTTGACAAGCATGGCACCCGTCTCAGGGTCAATGGTAGTAGTGATGTCACGTCCCAGCAGCGTCTTGATAGTCATGCCGTTGCCCATATCCACACCCATCAATACACTATTGTACAGATGGAAGAGAGCTATGTCCTCACAGAGCGAGTCGGTAAGGCCCTCCAGCCCTGGTGCCTTCATGCCGTTGTGCGGCAGGTCGGTGTTGAGCGGGTCATTATAGAGACTGTCGAGATAGATGTCTACAGCCTCGTTAGTAGGTACAAAGCAGGTATAGGTGCCATAGGCCGACAGAATCTTGTCATAGCCTATGCGTTTCAGGATGTAGTTGAAGCTACTGAACTGTTCGCTACGATTGGCCAGATAATCTTCAATCGTCTCACCCGTAAAAGTATAGAGGTTTGACTCGTCAATGTCTTCCTTACAGGAAATGAAGAATGAAGAATGAAGAATGAAGAATGCTGCGCCGAGCATACTCATCATCATTTTCATGCCTCGTTTCCCTATGTTTGAATGTTTTCTCATGGTAGTATGGTTATTAGACTCCGCTGATGCGGAAGCAAATTCTTCATTCTTCATTCTTCATTCCTAATTCTTAGAGGTTGACTTCTCCTGTATGAATACAGGATTCTGCTTGAGCAGCGTGTTCACCTTTACCTCATTTTCCTCTAAGGGCCAGTAGAGATAAGGTTCGCTCTTCATCTTGTAGGACACGGCGTCGCCACTGACGATTACACTGCCGCTGCCGGTGCTGCTGCTACCGTATTTTCGGACAATCATCTCCAGCATAGGCTTATAGAGTGCCGGCCATTCCGTCTGATCGGCAATGGGCACATTGATATGAACACCTTCCATGTGGCGGTAGCAATAGCGCACGAGGTCGAACCACCGTTTACCCTCGAAACAAAGCTCACGTTCGCGCTCACTCAGCACCAGCAGCTCCATGGAGGGCTTAGACTTGAAATCATCGAACTTCAACGTGTCGGTAGCATTCTTCATCATCGAGCGTTTGTTCACCACCTGAACCAGGTCGAAGGCATCTTTCAGAGCCACCATGTCGCTGTCGTTGGCAGCCTCCACAAGGGCCTCGGCCTTCATCAGCATGACATCGGTGAGACGGTAGACAATCCAGTTCTGGCCAAACTGCTTGAATCCCCTACTGTTTGACTTCGTCTCGCCAAAAAGTGAAGTAGCGGTCACATCGTCCTGCGACTCGAGAGCTACCATTTTCCTGATGCTCATCTGCTCCTTATCCGAGCTGTTGGCGTCGTAGACATTGTCCCAGTATCGCTGGTCACTCGTAGTGAGATAAAAGCCTTTTCCATTCACTGTATTGGCTTTCGAATCTGCATTGTTAAAAAGCGAGGAAGCCATGAGAGTACTGTTTTCCTGGTATTTATCTGCATTACCTGTCTGGTAGTAGTAGTTCTCCAATGCCTGGTTATAGTTATCCTCATCAATGTACTGCCATTCCAGTATGCTTTCGCGGGAGTTGCCAGATCCGAAGATATAGGACATGGCTCTGGATCCGTCATAGAGATGGTAGATATCGTCCTCTTTGGTGGACGCCGTCGTCACTACCTTGTTCTCCTCATAGTAGGCATGTTTGGACTGGATGACCATATCGCAATAGTTGACGGCCTGTTGGTAGTCGGCCGTGCTGTGTGTCATGGCAGCACGCCAGAGGTAGATGTCAGCCATGATGGCACAGACGGCATCGCGTGTGATGTAGCCCGTGTTGCGCCAGTCGCCTTCACCATAGGCTCCGCTGCGCGTGATGTAGCGATAGGCCTCTTCCAGGTCGTTCAGGCAGTTCTGCAGCACCACGTCGGGCGTGCTCTGCGGCAGCAACTCAACACTGGTATCATCCTCGTAGGAGTGCGAGGTATAGGGCACGTCACGGAAGGCACGCACCAGATAGAAATAGCAGAGCGAGCGCAATGCCAGCATCTGGGCGCGCACCACATCGTAGTCTCCCTTCGTAAACTCGGGGTCTTCGTTCATCACATCTGCTGCATGGTTCAAAACGATGTTGCAGTTGTTGATAACCTTGTAGAAGTCGCCCCAGGTACTATAGCGGTTGGTAGGCAGCAGGTTGACTGCGGCAATGTTGTCGAGCGTATTGTCGGAAAGGCTGGAGAACTTCACCAGCTCGTCCGAGCGATAGGCGCCCCACATGATGGCCCGTTCCTGCACGTTATAACTGGTCATGGAGCTATAGCAGCCGTCCACCATCTGATCGACATCGGCCTTTGTCTTCCAGAATTCTTCTCCGACAATGCGGTCAGTGGGATAGATGGTAAGGAAGTCGTTACAACCTGTGAGGGCTGTTGTTGCCGCAACGATGCAGCAGCCAGTGACACAGCCCAAAATATATTTCTTGATCTTCGTAGTCATAACTATGAACTATTAACTTTTCACTATTCACTAAATTAGAATCCCACCTGAAGGTTCATGGTGACGGACTTGGGTCGCGGTGTCTGTCCCCAGTCGGAGGCAATGCCCCATGAGCCAGGTGAATGTTCCGGATCGGTGCCGCTGTACTTACTCCATACAAAGAGGTTCTGTCCGGAGAGACTCAGCTGCAGCCTGCGCAGTCCGAGGTGCTTCAGCGTTTCCTTCTTGAAATTGTAATTCAGCTGGATGTAGCTCATACGGACGAAAGAAGCGTCCTCCACATAGCGGTCACTGCCCAGCCAGTTGTAGCCAACGTCGTACATGGCTCTGGGAATCTCAGTGACGTCGCCGTTCTTGCGCCAGCGCCAGTTCACGGCTGAGCTCTGGTTGTAGGCGTTGAACATCTTCTCCAGCTCCATTCTGGCTGAGTTGATAACCTTATTGCCCTCACGGTAGTTAAAGCTGGCCTTCAGCGACCACTCGTCGTACTGGAGATTAAAGCCGAAACCGCCGTTGAAGTGCGGATTAGCGTTGCCCAGGTAGACAATATCGAGCGAATTGATCTGGCCGTCGTGGTTGACATCCTCATAAATGGCATCGCCACCTTGGAACTTATAAGTGGCATCGCCGTCGTCGAAGTTATAGACCTGACGGATGGGAAGGCCATTGGAACTCATCATCACGTGTCCCGTGTTGTCGATGGCGATGGGCGCCGTCTTGCCTGATGCCAGGAACTCGTTGTCGATGAAGCTGCGCAACTGCTCGCCGTCCCAGTTGTTACGCTGCTTGAGGTTGACAAGCCACTCATAAGTGTACTGGTAAACTCCCTTGTAGCGCAGTCCATAGATAGACCCCAGCGGGTTGCCCTTCTGTATGCGGTTGAGGTACTTTCCTCGAGATCCGAAGTCCCATTCCGAGTTGATGCTTTCGAGGACGCTCTGGTCCATCTCGACAATCTCGTTGAAGTTCTGCGAAATGTTGAAGTTGGCACTGACCTTGAACTTGCCCCACTTGACAATGTCGCGTGCATTAAGGTTCAGTTCCCAGCCCCTGTTGGTCATTTCACCCACATTGGCCCAAGACAGCGAACTGAAGCCTGTAGACGAAGGGATGCGAACACCGCCCATCAGCAAGTCCTTGGTGCGCTTGAAGTAATAGTTGAAGTCGCCAGTCAGGCGGTCGTTGAAAAAGCCGAAGTCGCCACCAAGGTTATACTGAGCGGTGCGCTCCCACTTCAGGTTATCGAGGCGCATACCCTCAAGGTAGGTGATGCTGTGTTTGTTGGATGCAGCGCCATAGATACCTTCAGCATTGTATTTCGAATACTGCAGATACTCACTACCCGGCGGACGACCCACGATGCCCCAAGAAGGACGGAAGGAGAGCATGGACAGCCATTTCTTCGACCACTTCATGAAAGGCTCGTCGGAGATATTCCATCGTACGGAGACGCCGGGGAAGTAACCCCACTTCTTGTCATTGCCGAACCTGGTAGTACCGTCTGCACGAAGCGAGAAGTCCAAGCTGTAGAGACCTCCCTTGTACGAAAGGTGGCCCGTGTAGATTCCAGACATCGAACGCCACTGTCCATTGTCCGAATTCATGTTCTCGATGGCGGTATCGACAGTGGGCGAAGTCGTGCCGTTAGGCGCATTATAGTTCACAACCGTCTGGTTATTATCATTGCCACTTGTCATCTCCCATCTCACCAGCATGGTGCTGCTCCAGTCCTCGTTTTTGAAATGTGGAGTGAAGGTGAAAGTGTGCCTGGTGGTAAATGCCAGCGAGTTGTAGTCGTAGACCTGCGAACGGTTGTAGTTTGTATTCGTCCATCCGCGCGTCTCTAAAGAACCGGGCCAGTATTTAGGCTCGCTCTTCGAAAAGATGTCGATATAGACCAGTCCCGTATAGTTGAGCATGGTCTTGCTGGCATCCTTGCCCAGAAGATAATAGTCGAGACGGAACTCCGGCGAAATACGGTAGGTATACTCATTACGCCATGCCAAATGAGCGATAGCCACAGGGTTGCCTAGGTCACGTATGGAGCTAAGCTGCAACGAAGATGTTCCTGGCACAGATGAGCCTGCGTTGTTGTCTCTACCGCTGGGCAGGACGGCATAGAATTCGTCGGTGTTGCGTCCCAAGGCATCCTGACGGTAGACAGACATATTGGGAGCCATTTTCTGGGCACGTCCCAGAATATTGTCATCGTAGTTACGGTAGTTGGCCGTATAGGTCAGCGGGAAGGTAGTACGGAAGGTGATACGGTCGCTGACGAAATAGTCAAGGGCAAGCTTGGTGCTGAATCGGTCCAGCTTTGTCTTGATGATCGTACCGTTCTGATGGTCATAGCCTGCGGAGACACGGAAGTTGGCCTTCTCGCCGCCACCGGTGATGGTCAGATAGTGGAACTGGTTCCAGCTCACCTGCGTCACCTCGTCCACCCAGTCAGTATTGTTGTTCCAGTTCTGGAACTCTGCCCACGAGCGGTTGTAGTTGATTTCGTCGATGCTCGTGGTAGCCGAGGCAGCCTGCGAGGGATTGTAGTACATCTCCTTGAGCATCATGGTGTAGTCATCGCCGTTGAGCAGGTTGTAGCCCTTGGGCTGCCATGTAGTCTGCAGGCGTAACGAGTAGTCCACCTTGGCGGCACCTCGAGCACCACGCTTGGTGCGGATCTGTATGACACCGTTGGCACCGTTCATACCCCAGATAGCCGTTGCAGCAGCATCCTTGAGCACCTGTATCTCCTCGATGTCAGCAGGGTTGACAGAGAGCAGCGAGGCGTAGGTCTCTTCGTTGGCGTTCTGGAAGTCGAAGTTCTCATCAGGATTGTCAAAAATGTTGCCATCGACAACGATGAGAGGCTCAGCATTGCCATTAATACTGGTAACACCACGCAGACGCATGGATGTGCCGGCGCCGAGGTTACCGGAGTTGGCCACAATGTCAAGACCGGCTATCTGTCCCTGCAAGGCCTCATCTGCGGTGGTGAAGGCCAAGCCTTCCACCTCGCTCATGTTAAAGGTCTGTGCAGCCACCGATACCTCTCGTTCAGGGATGGCGAGGCCACCCTGATTGAACTTGCGCTTGGCAACAACGGTTACAGGCTGTATGACATTGTCGTCTTTCAACACAATCTTGAAACTCGTCTTGTTGCCGATGGGCAGCACTACGGTCTTGTATCCCACGTATGAGACCTTCAGCTTGTTCTTTGTGTTCTTGACGGTCATTGAGAAGTTGCCGTTCAAGTCGGTCTGCGAATAGGAGACGTTACGGTTATTGGCATCCACCTCCACCACGTTACAGAGCATGATGGGTCCCATGGCATCGGACACGGTGCCGGAGATGCGCGCCTCCTGTGCTACGCTAAATGTAAAATGACAAATGATAAATGATATACTTATCAGCAGTCTTTTGCTTATATTGTTCCTCATAGTCTTCATTTGATATAGCGTTTATACAGGCTTTCTTCAAATTGCCGGCGATAGGCCTTAATGCGAGCCGGTGCATTCTCACCCGTCCATTTGCCGTCATAGCGCTGGGTTCCCTCATGCGGGCACAGGGGCGACGAAATCTGGTGGATGATAGAGAAGGCTGATGTCAACATCTTCCTGTTCTTGATGACATAGTCGCGTGCCATCAAATTGGTGCTGTTGGAAGCATTGCCGGCATCGACGGTATTCGTCTGGCCGCTGGCATCAGTAACGAGCAGGCGCCCGTTTCCGCCACCCACAGTCACTTTCTGACGTATACCCAAGGTGTCGACACAAGATGTGGTGTACTCGCCTGCATCAATGATATTGTCAGCAAAGACTGTATTGTCTTGGAAGTGATAACGAATGAAGTCGTTGAGTTCCTCTACCATGAGCAAAGCGAGGTCGCGATCTTTCTGTAGCTGCTCCTTCTCGGTAGCTGAAATGAGGGAGCTTCTTAAAAGGAGGGTCCACGGCGAGAGTCTGACGGTCTTTCCGTCGACAACTTCCGTTCTCTTCTTGAAGGCAGCATCATTCTCGTTAGCGAGATATATCTGCTGCCACCTGTCGAAGAGGTTTCTGACATCGTCCCATGAGGGAAGGCCACGCTTGTAGGCCTCTAACATGGCAAGGCTGTCAGGAGCGTAGATAGTATAGTTATACGAGCTGAAATAGCTCACATTATAATCCAGTCCGCCAGTGGCAAAAGTGTGATAAGCATCCTTCAGGCTCTTACCGGTTGCAGGTTTCTGGATAAACTTGTCGCTGGCAAACTCCAGAAGACTGTCCATCTCTTCGTTACACAGCTCGAAGAATGCCTTGTAGTTGGGCTCGTTCTTCATTACATTATAGGCAGAACGGTGGGGGGGCTGAATGACGTGGTCAATGGCATATGCCATACCGTTGGCCTGATTATAGGTGTTCGTGATATTCGAGGCAGGCATCGTGCCATCAATCTGTGAGCCGCTGAGCACCTTGTTGCCATCGAACATGATAGCGCCGCCGTGTTTCGTCTTGTAGAATTTATTGGCACCGAGTTTCTGACCACTGGGCAACACGACGGTGTGATAGTTCAAGATATCAATGAACACCTCGCGGAAATCTTCTGTCTTCACCATACCCAACGAGTCATCAGATGTGGTAAATACGGTACCTGTAGCCGGATCGTACCTCCATGCAGAGCAGAGGACAGGTTTTTCCGAATCTTTCTCATTATAGTAGAACTTCAACGCTCTGGGCTTTGGATTGTTGATGTATGCCGGGTCAACGTAATAGCGTTCGAAAGCGTCATCGGTGGGGATGAAGAAAGCATAGTTGGCACTCATGGCGAGCAGGTAGGCATAGTAGTTCTGGCTCAGGTTGAGTGGTGATGTATCCCCACCATCGTTAACAGCCACATTCATGATGCGCATGTTGTCGTTCAGCGTTACAGGAGCCGAGACGGCAATCAGCGAAGGCGGTGCAAACACCTTGTTCAGCATGTAGATGACGCCGTTGTTGGCAATCTTCACATCGAAGGTGCCGTCGGCATTCCTGTTGATATGATCGATGGTGAGACCCATGGGGTCGTTGGCCTCGTCCATGACATTTTCGAACTTCGAGGGCACAGTACTCACGAAGGAGCTGCGCAAGAGGTTGTTGACGATCTGCTTCACATTCTGCAGGGGAATGGAGTCGATGTTTTCCTTCAAGTTCTCAATGGTGTTCGGCTTCTTTCCAAAAGCAGTGATAATAAACTCACCCTCGCCGCCAGGAAGGAAGTATTTCTGTATGGCCTCGTCGGTGGGTACGAACATGGCACCGATGTCTAACAGGGAACTGTTGTTGTCCGACGCGCCGCCATTGTTGTAGTTGTTCCACCCCGGATCATATCGCAAGGGTTGTGGTGCCTTGATGCCATTAGGATCCTTCATGGTCTGCGAGATGCCTTCCGAACGGTTGCTCAAATAGCGTTTCTGATAGATTTTCTCAGGATGGGGCACTCCCGTCAGGTCTACCCCGGCATTCAGCTGTTCCTGATACCAGTCGTTGTAACGCGTTGTCACTGCCGGTGCCTCAAAGGGAGCACTGAAGCGGTCGAGCATACGGCTGAAGAGTGAGCTCTCGCCATTGGTGCGTATCAGCTCGGCCATGTTTCCAGGAGGCACCAACACGTCCTGCATCTGGTGGATGTAGCCGTTCTTACAGGTTACGTCAGAGCTGATAATCTTGTTGCGGAAGATGTAGGCAGAATGCTCTTCCTCGTCATACGGCGTACCGGTGATGATTTCGAAGTCGCTGTTCTGGCCTGTCGTAGTGATTTTGTTGGAGGTCAGCTGCTCTTCAGTGAAGTGCACCATCATGGGCTTGGTGGCGTCCATCACGAGGTAGATGCCATCATCATAGTACTGCTCCCAATAACTGTTATTCACAGGCATTGCCTCCTTATTGGGCAGGAAAGTGATGGTGTCGATGACATTAGCACCAGTGGTGTGCTTCATGGCCTGGCCTGGCATCACCTCGGTAGTTCCACTGCTGACATTCGACAGCATTTCAACGAGGATGGCATTGTCGAGCATGGAGCCATAGAGAAGCTGGCGTTTCATGGCGTCGGTCAGGTCTTCATAGCGCGACACGCCCCATTGGTTGTCCTTGTAGAAACGCTCAAACGCCTCATCATTGGCAGGGAAGACGGTTTTCGAGCCCGTCTTGGACAATGTCTCAGCATAGCCCATGTCATCAACCAGCCGCAGGTAGTTGGTAAACGTGCCTTGTAGCACATTGCCCATACCAGCCTTCAGATTCTCAGGGTGCAACATGGCCTCATAGATGCTTCCACCCAACCACGAAGGATAATTGCCCTCGTCGTCGAGATCATAGTCATCTGTACAGGCCGTGAAAACACCGCATACAACAGACAGACAGAGAACAATACTATTCCTGCCTGCCTTTTTCAAAAAGCGGTTTATCATACTTCTGTTTTTAGGTTTTTTATCGTTTTATGCTTGCAAAGGTACAACAAATAAGGCAAACGACCAAAGAGAATCTTAATTTTTTTCAAAAAAAATAAAAAAGTATCTTCTCATTCTGCTCTTTTTGGTAATTTTGCAACCACAAGAAGATAGAGTTAGCAACTTCTCTTGTAATATATAATAAATGTATAGATTTCAACCACTGCTGAAGCAGACGATATGGGGTGGTGATAAAATCATCGCCTTCAAGCACCTCTCAGAGAAGAACGACCATGTGGGTGAGAGCTGGGAGCTGTCGAGCGTAACGGGCAGCGAGACCGTGGTAAGCCAAGGTCCTTGTGCAGGAATGACGCTCAACGACCTGGTGCGCAGCCAACGCGAACTACTGGTGGGACACGATAACTATGCCCGTTTCGGCGATGTATTCCCCCTGCTGGTCAAGTTCATCGATGCTCATCGTGACCTTTCCATTCAGGTTCACCCCAACGAAGAGGTGGCGCAACGTCACGGCCATCCTCATGGAAAGAGCGAGATGTGGTATTTCTTGTCTACCGAGTCGCCCGCACCTACCCCACCCTTTATCTACTGTGGGCTGCAGCAACACATCACCCCTGAGTTGTACGAACAGATGGTGTCCGACGGCACCATCGCCAATGCGCTGGCACGCTACGACGTCAGCGAGGGCGACGTCTTCTTCATCCCCGCCGGTCGCATACATGCCATCGGTGCCGGTTGTTTTGTCGTTGAGATACAGCAGACCTGCGACGTCACCTACCGTATCTATGATTATAACCGGCGCGATGCCAACGGCAACCTGCGCCAGCTGCACACCGCCCTGGCCGCCGAGGCCATCGACTACAGCGTACAGGACGACTACCGCACCCACTATCAGCCCACGCCCGACGTGCCGCAGCCCCTCGTCAGCTGTTCCTATTTCACCACCGCCGTCTACGACCTCACCGAGCCCATGCTCCTCGACTATGCCGACCTCGACTCCTTCGTCATCCTTATCGGCCTAAAGGGCGAGGCACTCCTCACCGTCAGCGACGCCAACGCCACTAATGAGCAGACCACCCTGCGGGCCGGCGAGACGCTCTTGCTGCCCGCCACCACGCAATCTGTCATGGTGGAGGGGCACCTGAAGATGCTGGAGACCTACGTATAATTACAGACCCCACCCCTACCCCAGAGGTATCCAGACTCCCCACCCCTTAAGGGGCGGGGTGGCCGAAGGCCGGGGCGGGGTGAAAGCCGCCGCAGTATCTGCCGCAGAATCTGCCGCTATGGGGGAAGTTACCGACCCCACCCCTGCCCCTCCCCTCGAGGGGAGGTAAGCGTATCCCTCCCTTAGGGGAGTATTTGAGTAAACATTTTTTACCACCCATTCTTCCTATTTCGCAGCGAGGCGACTTTTTCTTCCAAAACGCCAGGTTTTATCGGCCTTTTGACAACCCTAAAAGTAAAACAACTTGTTTTACTGAAAAAAGGGACTTAGATTTTTTCAAAAGTGGGCGACTTTTTTTGCAAAACAAGTTGTTTTACTTTTTTAACTCGCCGCTTTTTGTTTTGAATGCTGCCGTTTGTAAAAAAAAGTGACAATGGCGCAATACTGCCCCCACCCCTAACCCATCCCCTCGAGGGGAGTGAGTACGCCAGAGGAATCTAAACTCCCCACCCCTTAAGGGGCGGGGTGGCCGAAGGCCGGGGCGGGGTGATGCCGCCGCAGTTGCTGCCGTAGGGAAGTCACAGACCCCACCCCTAAGCCATACGGAAGAGAAGTGGGTTCACGCCGTACAGGGCATTTTTTTGCACTTTACTTTAAACTTTTCCCTTGACCCGACGTCAGAATAACAGTTGCAACACAAAAAAACGATTATTCATAAACACAACAAAACAAAAACAATTATGATGAAGAAAACGATGATGGCTCTTGTAGCCGCAGTAATGATGAGTGCCAACATGACTGCACAGACCGATGAACAGACCCAGTCGCCTCAACAGCCCACAATGGACAAGGAGCAAATGATCAAGGAACGTACCGAGCAGATGGTGAAAGAGTACGGACTGAACGAAGATCAGGCCGAGAAACTGCTGGTTCTGAACACTGAGTTTGCCGAGAAGCTGCCCCCGATGATGGGCCGTGGCCCTCAGGGCATGCGCCGTCCGGATCCTTTTGAGGCTCGTCCACAGCGTCAAGAAGGTCGCCGCCAGGCTGGCGAAGGTCGCATACAGCGTGAAGAGACTCGCCGTCAGGCTCCCGACTCGATGCGCATGGGCAGGATGCGCCACCAAATGGGCGAGCGTCCAGGTATGAACCGCGAAGAGATGAGAAAGGTGATGGATGAATACCAGGCCGGCGTAGAAAAGATCTTCACCGAAGAGCAGTTCAAGAAGTACAAGGATAACATGCAGCAGCGCCGCCGTCCGATGGGCCAGCGTGGCAGGCGTGGCGCTATGATGCAGCAGCCACAGGCTCCGCAACAGCAGCAGTAACAGGCGTTGCTCCACGGGCAGGCTGCAACGCGGCAGACGCCAAATAGCGCGCTACGTCATTTTGCAGCTGTACAAACAACGGACACTGCTGATAACCCGTATTTTTCTTAAGCATGGTCTTGATGTCCTGCCGCGAGTTCTCGTAGCAGGACATCTCGTTTCGTTTCTGCGTACGATGGGCCTGTGCTTGGTAGATCTCGGTCTGACGCTCCTGCCGCAGCTGGTTGCACACCTTCGTCAGGATAGGTGCCACGACGGTGTCGAACAGGTGGTGGCCTTGAACATAGAGGTAGGTGGTCTGCGGGGTAACGCCCAGACGGCGCACGTCGTCCTTGGTGCGCAGGTATTCATCCTTGGCATCGGGGAACTGGCGCTGCAGCTCGCGTATCTTCACCCCCACCTTGCGCTTCACATTGTTCAGCGAAGCATCAGGATTCTGCACGGTGAAGCCGCCGGGATCGGCAATGCGGTTGAAGTCGCTGATGGAGAAACGCGGATAGTTGCCGTTGCGATAGAACATGATGCTCCACACGAAAAGTGGGAAGATGGCCTCGGAAAAGCGCTGGAAATAGTCGCGAAAATCGAAGATGCGGTGGTCGTTGAGCGTCACCGCCACGCACACGTCGTGCAGCGACGGCGCATAGCACTGGTAGTTCTCAATGGCGTAGACGTAGGTGTGGAACACATAGGGGCTTTTCAGCACCATCTTCGACTGGTCGGTGGCACCCTGAATCAGGTAGTCATAGTCGGCATCGACGCAGGCTATCATCTCGTCACCTAAGGGTGAGGGGTGAGAGGTGTGAGGTGAGAGGAAATTCATCAGCACTGACTTCTTGCCCCGTAGCAGGTTGCCCTTCGAAGGAAGCATCACCTCGAAATAGCGGTGGTCGTCTTCGAAGCGTGAGAGCACCGTGCGCCAGAAGTAAATGTCATCGTAGCTCTCAACATAGGCTACGATGCGACGGCGTGCGTTCTTGCCGCGCAGGGCATTGGCGGCATTCACCCACTGGCTGTTGATGTTGTCTCTCAGGCGATGGCTCACTTCTAAATTCTAAATTCTAACTCGCGAAGCGACAATTCTTAATTCTTAACTCGTAATATCGCTTACCTCGGTGACGGCATCTACCCAGCCATTCATCACTACAGCAGGCGAGTGGGTGGTAAGGATGATCTGCACGTTGGGGTTCAGCTCGAGGATGAGATCAATGAGGCGCTTCTGCCACTCGATGTGCAGGCTCACTTCAGGCTCGTCCATGAACAGGACGTAGTGCTGGTCGTCTTCCACAAGAACGGTAAGCAGGATGATGAGCATCTGCTTCTCGCCGCTACTCAGCATATAAGGGGTGAGTATCTCGCCAATCTGCGTGAAACGTATCTCGTTCTCCGTGCGAACGATATGTTTGCCCGTGTCCTCAAACAGATTGTCAACCATGTCCTGAAAGCGTGTCTTTTTCTGGCTTAGCCGCTGCGCGGCCTCGGCATTGCCCTTCTGCAACTCGGCGATAATGCGGTTGCCGATGTTCACCTGATAGTCCAGGTACTTGCGCTGCAGATGGTAGAGCTGAAAATCGAGCAGCGACCCGCCGCCGCCCTTGATAACTGGCATCACCTGGCGCAACATTCCCTCCTCATCGGCAAACACCTGCGAGAGGCTGCTGTCGAGCGAGCGAATCATGTCGTAACGAATCCACTTCGCATCTTCAGGCACGACGTCGAGGCGCACACCTTTCAGCATGTGGCTGGGAAACTCGCCGCCTTGCGACAGGCCCTTCACTACCTTGTTGAGGATGGTGGACTTGCCCTGACCGTTGATGCCGCTGAGGATATTTACACGGGGGTCCAGCTCCCACACGATGTGTTTCTTTCCGCTCCATAGAGAGTCGATCTCTATCTTGCTGATATAGTCGGCAAACTTTTGCATAGCGTTTTAGGTATTATTGGGCAAATATACGAAGTTTTTCTGAATGGAGAAAGAAAAACGACTTTTTTTTCGTTTATCTTTCCCTTTCTTTGTAATTTTGCAGCCACTTTCCGATTAAATAACCGTATAAAAATAAGTTCAAGTTTCGGAAGTAATGAAAACGCTGCGTAAAAACGGCCTGAAAGGCCAACAAGCACTTAGCCCAGGGCATCGCCCTGGGTACAATGGGAGGGGTATCATCGCCCTGAAGGGGCAAAAGCCCACCTGCCGCATTGTTGCTTTTGCCCTTTCAGGGCGTTGTCTGCGCATCACATTTACCCAGGGCGATGCCCTGGGCTGGGAGCTTTCTGGCCTTTCAGGCCGTCTTTGCGGAGCTTGCGAAAGTCAAAAAATAAGTTCTTAGGCAAACGACCAAGGTCGAGCGGGTATGATTTCAACTAAACACGAAGAAACGAAGAAAGGAAGGGAGGGGCAGGAGTGGAATCAGTATCCTAAACCATATTATAGTACTTAAACTTTTTATTAAAATGAAAAAACTTATTTTTATTGCAATGGCCGCACTGGCCTTGATGACAACCGCTTGCGGAGGTAACAAATCACAGAAGGAAGGCGCTGCAGAAGGCGAGCAGACCGAACAGACCGAGCAGAAGGCCACATGGCAGACCTATACCAACGACAATTACGGCTACTCGATTGAGGTTCCCGGCGACATGTCGAAGCGTGAGACCCTGACCGAGGAAAACGGCACCATCTATTCGTATGACGGCGATGAGGGCGTCACCTTTAACCGCATCGACATCAGCGGCGGCAAGCAGATCTTCGACGAGGAGTACACCCCCGAGAAGGTGAAGAGTGAGTACGAATACTGGACTGAGAACAAGGAGATTACAAACGAGGAACTTGGCGACAACTATTTCACTTACACTATCCCTGGCGACGAGCTGACCGAGATTGACTATTATATCTACAAGGGAAGCAACTACGTCATTGTGAATATCTGCTACGAACCGGGCTTTGAGGATAAGCTGGGCGGCGACGTGGCCAAGCACGTGTTCCAATCTATCAAGTTCAAGTAAAAAGCGGGCTTTACCCTAAATCATAAATGATAAATGAAAAATGAAAATCGTATAAAAGACATGTTAAGTAGAATGATAAAGTGCAAATGGATAATGTTGCCATGTTTTTCATTTATCATTTTTCATTTATCATTTAGCCCTACAATGGCGCAGACCGTGGAGCTGAAGATCATTGAGACCAGCGACGTGCACGGCTATTTCTTCCCCTACGACTTCGTCAACGGGCGTGCCTTGAACGGTACTTTGGCACGCGCCAACACCTACATCAAGCAGCAGCGGCAGCAGTATGGCGACCGCTTGCTGCTTCTTGACAACGGCGACATCCTGCAGGGACAGCCTTGCACATATTGGTCGAACTATGTCAACACCGATGAGCAGAATCTCGCCGCACAGGTAGTCAACTACATGGGCTACGACGTCGAAGCCATAGGCAACCACGACGTAGAGACCGGCCACAAAGTCTACGACAAATGGATCGGGGAGGTACAATGCCCCGTGCTTGGCGCCAATATCATCGACCACAATACCCGTCTGCCCTACGTCCGTCCCTACATCATCCTTGAGAGGAGTCTCTCACCTCTCACCTCTCACCCCTCACCTCTAAAAATTGCCGTCCTCGGCATGATTACGCCTACCATCAGCGCTTGGCTGAACGAGAGTCTCTGGCAAGGGCTGGAGTTTGAGAATATGGTCGTCAGCGCACGCCGCTGGGTGAAATATATCCAACAGGTGGAGAAGCCCGACCTCATCATCGGCCTCTTCCATAGCGGACTCAGCGACGGCCTCGTCATGGACGACGGGACGGAGGAGGACGCCACTCGCCTTGTGGCTCAACAGGTAGAGGGCTTTGACGTCATTTTCTTCGGACACGACCATCAGGTGCACAATGAGCTACTGAAAAGTCCTTCGGGGAGCGATGTGCTCTGCCTTGACCCATCATGTTTCGCCCGCAACGTGGCCGAAGCTACCATCACCCTGACCTTCGACAATGGCCGGTTGGTGGATAAGTCCATCAAGGGGAACATCGTAGACGTGCGTGATATGCCCATGGACGAGCAGATGGTGGAACACTTCCAACCCATCATCGACCGTATCAAAGACTTCGTGGGACGCCGCATCGGCACTTTCGCCAACAGCTGCTCCACGCAAGACGCCTATTTCGGCAACTCAGCCTTTATCGACTTTATCCACAAGATGCAGCTGCAGATCACTGGCGCTGACATCTCGCTGAACGCACCGCTATCATTCAATGCCAGCATCGACAAGGGGCCCGTCACCGTGGCCGATATGTTCAAGCTCTATCGTTACGAGAATCAGCTCTACGTCGTCAACATGACAGGACGCGAGATTCGCGGACACTTGGAGATGAGCTATGACCTGTGGGTAAACACTATGCAGAGCCCTGACGACCATCTGTTGCTGCTCAACAACGCCAGCACGGGTGACCAGCAACGCATGGGATTCAAGAACTACACGTTCAATTTTGACTCTGCCTCGGGCATCGACTACGAAGTAGATGTCACTAAGCCCAACGGCCAGAAGGTGCGCATCCTGAGGATGACTAACGGTGAGCCCTTTGACGAGAAAAAAACATATAAGGTAGCAATGAACAGCTATCGCGCCAACGGCGGCGGAGACCTCATCGTAAAAGGCGCCGGCATACCACGCGACTCATTGCAAAACCGCATCATCTATCAGAGCGAACTCGACCTGCGCCATTATCTCATGGAGGAGATAGAGCGTCTGGGCACCGTACGCCCCAAGGCTGCCAGCAACTGGAAGTTCGTGCCCGAGCAGTGGACCAAGCCCGCTGCACGCCGCGACCGTCGGTTGCTCTTTGGAAACAGGTAATCTCACCTACTAAGTCATATCACTCACAAAAAAAACTCCGTCACTCCCGATTGGGAACGACGGAGTTGCTGTTTTTTCAAACAACAGAATCAATTGTATTGGTAAATTATATCTTGATTGCAGAAATATCCACCAGCCCGTTGACAATGGCATAGATAGTAAGGCCTGCCGGACTGTGAATCTGTAATTTATGGGCAATGTTACGGCGGTGGGTGATGACGGTATTGGTGGAAATGCAGAGGTGGTTGGCGATTTCCTTGTTTGACATACCCTGCACAAGAGAGATAATCACATCCTTCTCACGCTCAGAGAGAGCATCAGGATTTTGGCCGATGCCTCCTTTGAACACCATGTCGGTGATGTTCTTGGTTACGTCATTCTGTTTTGCCATCTGTTCCAGACGACGAATGGCGGGCACGAAGATGCGATCCTCGACCTGAGCATGCTGAGAAAGCCACACCTCGTTCTCGTAGATGTCATGAAGGGTAGCTGTCAGCTGGTTGTTATGCAATCCATCCTGAGGGAGATACTTGATAATGAGCAGCTTCAACTCACGCAATTTCTTGTCAGCAGCACTATGGTGCTTCGAAAAAGTCTCTACGTTGTAGTCATTAGAAGGTCGGCCCTTCAATAGTGACTCCACATAGGGGAAAAGGGTTTTCTGCTCATATTTCATATGCAGGCGAATTTCGTGGGCATACTCGTCATAGAAACGGAGAATAAGACGTGCCAAAGAATCATTCGCATTGAGAGACTCCGCAAGTTCTCTCCGGATATAAGGCAACTGGAAATCGAGGAAGTAGGTATGACTCGCTTCGAGATAGTGGAGCAGCGTGGGTACGCTAATTTTATCGTCAGTTTCAAATTCGCCATAACTGTTGCAAGTGAAGTTGACCACAGCGAGGAAAGTATAAGTATCCACATTGTTATCCTCACAAGTTTCTTTTACAGTCTTATCCCCAAATCCCAGACTGATACCGAAACTTCCTAACGACTGCAAAAGGTCGTAGTTATCGCGAATAAGCGAGATCATCTTGTCATCCGCCTCATACATCTTCTGATTTTTCATACCCAATAATTATTATTTTGCAAAAGTACACATTTTTGCTTAAACACACAATCACTAATTGTAGGTATTTTGGGCAGTCAGATATTTATGTTGATTATTCTCGGCAAATCCAAGTTTTTTTCATACCTTTGTCGCCGAAAACAACAGAAGTAAGATCGGCATGTATTTCACAGGAATCATTATAGCCATTGCCACTTTCCTGACCATAGGCATCTGGCATCCTATTGTTATCAAGACAGAGTATTATTGGGGGACACGTCCTTGGATATTGTATCTGGTAATTGGGCTTGCATCAATCATTACAGCACTGTTTATTGAAAACGCCATTCTGTCAGCAATCGTTGGTGTCTTTGGCGCCTCTGCCCTTTGGGGCATCGGTGAACTATTCGAACAGAAGAAACGTGTTGAGAAAGGCTGGTTTCCCAAAAGGCCACAGCGCAATGAAAACAACAAGTAGCTACTAGATGGCGGAGCCAGAGGGCATGGAATTACTGGTCTGTTGAGTATTGCCAAGTTGCTCGCGGGCGTCGCGGCGAGCGAGGAAGATGGCATAGCGATAAATAACTGCAGCAAGGATAAAGTAAGCCAGACCCTGTAGCCATAGCACCCGGTATTCGGACATGACGTCACTCAGCGTGCCGCCCATTTCATTGATGCGTATGAAGCCACGCACGCCGAAGGTGGAGGGGAACAGCCAGCTAATGCCCTGCCAGAAGCCTGGGATGCTACTCTGCGGCCAGCTGGCGCCTGTGAGGAAGAGCAATGGAATGGTTATGAATACCATCAACAGCATCACGTTTTCACGATAGCGCACCATGCACGACACTACCATGCCGAAGAAGATGCAGTCGAGCAGGTAGGGCAGAAGGAACATGGCCAGATGATCCCAGCGACCTATACTGGTAAAGCCGAAGAGCTGCGGCACGACAAGCACGAGGTAGGTGGTCATCACAAGATAAATCATGAAATAGCAGAGTGCCTTGCCTCCCACAATGCGGAACATACCGCTATAGTGAGGCGACAGGGGAATCAGGTGGTGATTGCGGTTGCGCTCACGCGCAGTACCGGCAGAAAGGCCGATGCCTAAAACGAGTGTCTGCTGGATGATAAGCATCAACACGGCGGGGATGATGAACGAGCCGTAGCCGCCAGTAGGATTGTAGATGGCCACTTCCTCGGCCTGCAGCGGTTGCACAGCTATCTGCTCCTCACGTGAGGTGAAGTGCCGTCCCAGTTTTGTCTGTATGGCAGCGCCCATCTGCATACTCACCGTCTGTGCCGTCTGGAACACAGCCTTATAGGCCAGCATCAGACTCATGTCGCAGTATACGCTGATGGTGGCCTGCTCCATGCGGTTGACGCGTTCCTCAAAATCGGAGGGTATATAATAGATACCTCGTGCCACCTGACGGCTCAACAGCGACTGCGCCTCGTCAAGGTCGGAGGCATACGAGAGAATCTTTACGTCTGGCGAGGCGTCGCACTGGCGTGCGAACTGACGCGACAGCGGCGTGTGGCAGTCGTCGACCACAACGACGGGCACCTCGCGCACCACCTCATTATTATATATCCAAGAGTAGAGTAGCGGATATAGCAACGGTACGACAATGAAGAAAATGAGCACGCCCTCGTCCTTCACCACCTGCTTCATCTCGTCCCACCAGATGAAACACATATCCTTGATGGCCTCGTAAATCCTGTTCATGGTATATAGACGTAGTTTAGCATTGCATTCTTTATCTTCTTCAGCACCAGCCAGGGCAGCAGGGCAAAGCCTACGAGGGCTGCAAAGTGGAACCACGCCTCAAGCAGCGGATAGCCGTTGAAGACGCAGATTTGGTAGAGCATGTAGTAATGGCGCAGGGGAAAGAGCCAGCTGGCAGCCTGCAGCGGGCCATCCATGCCGATGATGGGGAAGGCGGAGCCGGCCATTGAGAAGCTGAGCACCGCCCACAGTGAGCAAATACTCATCGACATACGCAGCGACGGCATCAGGCCGAAAGCGAAGACACCAAAACCCTGCGCTGCCAGCACGTGGAGCACGGCCAGCAGCGTCATCATGCCCACGCCGCCCGGATGGGGGAAACGCAGGATGCCGAAGACGTAGAACTCGTAGAGGAAGGTAATGAAGAGGAATATGAGCGCCTGGGGCAGCAGCTTGCCAATCAGGGCCACGAGGACATTGTTGTCAGCGGTCTGCATCCATTCCTTCGATGTATTGAACTTCAGCTCCGTGCCAATGGAATAGGCCGTGATAAGGAACATAAAGAGCATCATCAAACCTGGGATGAGCATGGTGGAGAGGTAGACGTTGTAGTTCGTCTGAGGGTTGCTAATCTGGTGCAGGTTTATTCGGATGGGCTGCAGGAATGTCTGTATCTGTTCATCAGTAAAGCCCTTGGCACGCATTGTGGCCTGCCCCACGGCAGCGGAGCCCAAAGTGCTGATGGTCTTCAAATCCTTGAATACAAGCGATCCGGCCGTGATGCTGGTCAGGGTGTAGTAATAAGAAATCTTAGGCTGTCGGCTGGACAGCAAATTGTCAGTGGTGCCCTTGGGGATGTACAGGAAGCCATATATCTCATTCTGCTGAATGGCACGGCGGGCATCACTCAGCGTGGGGTAGCGTGCCACTACCTTCGAGTTCTGGAAGGCGTCGAGACGGTGTACCAGGGCGCGTGTCGTAGAGGTATTGTCCTCGTCGACCACGCCGACGGGCATATCTAATGGCTGACCCTCGCTCATCAGTGACGTAAAGAAAAATACCACAAGCAGCGGAAACACCACCATGCAGAACCCGTAGATGGGATTCTGCAACAGGCGGCGACATTCGCGTAATGCTATTTGTGATATCCGCTTCAACATCCTACTTAATCACCAGACTCATTCCAGGCCGCAGGCCCTCGATGGTCTCCACGGGACGAGCCTTTACCTCGAATGTTTTCAGGTCGTATTGGCCGTTGGCCTTTGTGGCTTTCCACACGGCGTAGGTGCCCTGATCCTTCATGAAGTAGACCTTCATCTTGATATTCTTGTCGAAGGCAGGCACGAAGCAACTGAACTCCTTGCCTATCTGCAAACCCTTCAGCTGATCCTCACGCACATTGAAGGTACCCCACATGTCGTCCATTAACGAGATGGTCATAATGGGACTGCCCGTGCCCACGAGCTCGCCCACCTTGGGGTAGATACTGCTCACCTCGCCGTCCATCTGAGCCGTCTGCACTGTCTCACCGATGTAGGCGTTGACCTCCTGGACAGCGCCTTTGGCACGGTTCACCTGCGCCTGTGCGGCGAGTCTTTCCTCCTGACGGGCGCCGTTGACAGCCATGTCATACTGGCTTTGAGCGGCCTTCACCTGTGCCTGCGACGATTTGTAGAGGGCCTCGGCCTCATCGCGTTTCTGAGCACTAATGACGCCCTCGTCGAAGAGATTCTGTGCACGCTGGTAAGACTTCTCATGAATCTCCAGACCTGCCTTGGCCTGCTGAAGCAGTTGGAACGCTCCTTCAATCTGCTCCTTACGGGCACCGTTGCGGGCCATCTGCTCCAAGGCAGCGGCAGCATCCTCAGCACTCTGCGCCTGTTGCATCTTCGCCATCACCTCAGGGGCTTCGAGGATGGCCAATGTATCGCCGGCACGGACGTAGTCGCCCTCCCTGACACGTATCTCCTTGATACGGCCGGGCACCTTGCTCGACACACGGTATTCCGACACTTCTACCTGACCCTGAATAATTTCCGGGTCGCGATCGAAGGTGAAGTAACCAATCATGGCTACGATGGCCACGACGATGACGAAGCCTGCGATGGCCAACAAGATGTTGTTATGCTGTTTCTTTGCTTGAGTTAATTCTGACATTGTTGTGTTCTTTATGGGCTTTTGAGACTAATAGGACTTATAGGGTCAATGAGACCCATATGATTTATGGGGCTAACGTGCCGAGTGCTTTCTGCAGGTCTACCTGAGAGAGGCGGACGTCAATCTGTGCGTCGATGAGCTGAGAGCGGGCCTGTAGCCAGGCAGTCTGGGCCTCCATGACGACGGTGGGTGTAATGACACCCTCCTGGAAGCCAACATTGGCTACGCGCAGGTTCTCCTCAGCACGCTCGATGGCGGTCAGTGCCATGGCGAGGCGCTTGTTGGCCTCTTCCACCTTCAGCGTCGACTGGTTCACTTGCAGCTCGATGAGGTCGCGGGCCTCGTCTAATTCCAAGTTAGCAATGGCGGTTGCTCCTTTTGAGGCTCGCACCTTGTAAGCCACGTCGCCCCAGTTCCAAATGGGGATACGGACCAGGACGCCGACGTTCCAGAAACCGCCAAACTTCTTCTCAAAACCATTCAGCACGTTAGGATTGCTGATTGCATAGCCACCGGTAAGGGCCACTTGCGGCAGGTTGGCAGCACGTAACAGGTTGGTGGCCTGATGACTGAGGTCGACAGCGCTGCCCAGCATTTTCAGCTCGGGGCGGAGAGCTCCGCCTGCACCCTCGGAGGGGGGAACGACGGCCTTTATGTCTGTAGTTCCGAGGCTTTCAGCGTTTTCATCGGCAAGGACAACCGGCTCGTCCAAGGGCAGGCCAATCCTTTCGTTGAGTAGCATACGCGAAAGGGTCAGACCATCGTTCACCTTCTGCAGGGTCATCTCAGCCTCGTTCACCTTCACGCTGACGCTAAGGCCCTCGCTTCGGGTGGCCACGCCCTCGGCTATCATCTTCTGCACGTCGCTGTCGAGTTTCTTCACCACGTCGAGGAAGCTCTGTGCCAGCTCCTGCTTATGCTTGAGCGAGACAACCTGCCAATATGCCTGATCAATGCTGTAGAGCACTGTCTGACGCCGCACGTCAGCAGAATACCGCATCATGTCCTCGTTGATGTCGGCCATTCGGTTAAGGGCCATAATGGCGCCACCCATGAAAAGAGGTTGCGTCACAAGGACACTGCCGGCAAAGATATTGCGTGTATCAGTGCGGAATGCGTCGACGATTTTCTGCCCCTCGGTGTTCAGCAGGCCAGCAGTGTTGGTCAGCGTCTGGCCCATCTGCTGCTGCATCTGTCCGGCCATCTGTTGGAAAACCTCAAGAGGCACGCCCATCTGGCCCAGCACCTGTCCCAGCTGCCCTAACTGCTGCTGTACGCCTCCGGCCAGTCCCTGCATTCCCGTGGCTGCCGTCGTGCCGATGTTGCTTAGGGCTGTTTTCTGCTGATCGTTGAGCAATGATATCTCCTCGCTGGTGTACTGGTAGGTGCCGATGGCCGAAACGTGGGGCAGGTATTTCGTACGTGCCGAGCGTCGCAGGTTCTTGGCCATGTCCTGCTTCACCTCGGCCACACCCATTTGCTTGCTGTTGCGCAAGGCCATGGCGCGACAACTGTCGAGGCTGAGTATGGTTTGCGCTCCTGCGGGGCTAAAGGATAAATGATAAATGACAAATGATAAAGCTATCACCCATCTGTTCTTTATCTCACTTCTCATAGCATATAGAAATCCGTATTAATCCTTGTCAGTCCGTTGCTTACTTCTCATAGCTGAAAGTTCTGTCGCCAATCATGTTGCCGTCGGCAAAGATGCTGACATGATAGTCGCCTGCCATTAAAGTCTCTTCCACGTTCCAATAGACCACTACAGGAGTCTCTTCGCCTGAGTATTCTATGACCTTTTTCATGGAGTATTCCAGCTGACGGTTCTCATAGTTGAAGTATCCGCCACCGCTCAGCACACTGCCTGTAGGCGTCATAACGCGCACATATATCGTACGCTCGCCATTCTCGGCAGTAACATTGCGAGCAATGTTGAAGTTTACCTGTAGCGATTTCGTATCACTCATCTTCTTGGCAGCTTTTTTCTTGCCAAGACGCGTCATGCTGATGGCCGTGGCGTTGAGCTGGGCGGCAATGGTCACGCGTTCCGTCAACTGCTGGCGTTCCTGCTGCAAACTCTGGTTCTCGCGGTTGCTCTCTTCCAGTCTTCCCGACAGCTGCGAGTTCTCGTTACGCAAATGTTGGTTAACTTGATTGAGCGAGTCCACCTGACGGATGTAGTCGCGCAGCACGGCACGCACACTGTTCAGTTCTCTCTTCAAACGTGTAATCTCAGCGGCGTTGTCGGCCTTCACCTGCTTCAGTTCCTCTAGCAACTGCTGGGCACGAAGCTGTTCGCGGGTGAGCTGTGCGATGAGCGAGTCGTTGGTGATTTGCATCATCATCTCGCCGTACTGCAGGTCCAGCTGGGCATATTCACTTTCCATCTCCTCCTTCTCCAGCTCAGCCAGCTCCTGCATACTTTTCATCTTCTCATCCTGCTGCTTCAGGTCTTCATTCTTCGGTTGGATGACGAAAAACCACAGACTGGCAGCCACAGCAAGTGCCAATAGCACTGCTGCAATCACTGAAATGATGATTGTCTTCTTCATTATTTTTTTTTCTTAAGGACTTGCAAAATTACGCACTTTCCCTCGAATCGGCGAAGAAAAACAGGATAAATACATTTTTGCGATATGAAAATTTAGTTTAATTAGTAAAAATGTAAACTATTTTAGCCTTTCTTTTGGCAGTTAGGAAAATAATTCATATCTTTGCCAACACTAATGACCTGAAGCTTATGAGTAATGACGGTTTTCTTCACCGTGCTTTCCACCTGTACTACGATGGATTCCGCAGCATGACGCTAGGGAAGACGCTGTGGCTGGTCATTGCCATCAAGCTGTTTATCATCTTCGTTGTCCTGAAGATTTTCTTTTTTCCCAACTTTCTTAGTTCTCACGCGGAAAAGGGCGCTGAGGCCGACTTTGTGGCTACAAAGCTGTTGGACAATAACCAATAAAAAACATAACCTATGCAAGATCTACTATTAACCATTGATGCCGGTACCATTGACTGGTCGAGGGCGCAGTTTGCGCTGACGGCCATCTACCACTGGCTCTTCGTTCCCCTGACGCTGGGACTGGCGGTCATCATGGGCATCTGCGAAACAATCTACTACAAGAAACAGAAACGGGCCGACGCTGAGGCTTCTGCGTTCTGGAAAAAGACGTCCAAGTTCTGGCAGCGTCTCTTCGGCGTGAACTTCGCCATGGGTGTGGCCACAGGCATTATCCTTGAGTTCGAGTTCGGTACCAATTGGAGCAACTACTCATGGCTTGTGGGCGACATCTTCGGCGCTCCGCTGGCCATCGAGGGCATTGTGGCGTTCTTCATGGAGAGCACCTTCGTGGCCGTGATGTTCTTCGGCTGGAAGAAAGTGAGTGCGGGCTTCCACCTCGCTTCCACGTGGCTAACCGGCATAGGCGCCACGCTGTCGGCTTGGTGGATACTCGTGGCCAACTCGTGGATGCAGTATCCCGTGGGCTGTGAGTTCAACCCCGACACCATGCGCAATGAGATGACGTCTTTCTGGGACGTGGCCCTGTCGCCCTTCGCCATCGACAAGTTCCTGCACACCGTCATCTCCGCCTGGATCATCGGCGCCGTCTTCGTGGTGGCCGTGTCGTGCTGGTATCTGCTGAAGAAACGCCACACGCAGCTGGCGATGCAGAGTATCAAGATTGGCAGCATCGTAGGCTTGGTGGCTGCTTTGGGTGCAGCCTTTACAGGCCACATCTCAGGTCAGGACGTGGCGAAGCATCAACCCATGAAACTGGCCGCTATGGAAGCCCTCTACAATGGCGGCCACACACAGAGTCTGACAATGGTGGCACTGGTGAACCCATTGCAGCAGCCCGACTACGCCAACGAGCAAGAGCCTGCGCTGAAAATCGCCCTACCCTACGCCTTGTCTATCATGGCTACAAACACTACGGACGGATATGTGCCAGGCATCAATGACATTCTAAACGGCTATACGCGGCCAGACGGCACACAAGAGCCGTCGGCTGATGAGAAGATTGCGCGAGGGAAACAGGCCATAGCAGCGCTGCAAGCCTATCGCCAAGCGCGCGCCGACAAGGATGACCCAGAGGCCATAAGGCAGCTGAAGGTATTCCGCGAAAACGAGAAGTATTTCGGATATGGCTATATCCACGACAAGAGTGAGCTAGTGCCGCCTGTAGGCCTTAACTTCTGGGCTTTCCGCACAATGGTGGGGACGGGTTGCCTACTTATTCTGTTTTTCGGTTTGGTGCTGGTATTGGGTTACAACATTCCGTTCATCTCCATCTTCTCGCGTCGTCTGCTGGCAGCTATCGGCTTGCTGAAAGAGACAGAGGCGGACGTGCCTGCATCGGGCTCTCAGCCGAAGTGGCTCTGCTGGGCGGCCATCATCATGCTGCCACTGGCCTACATCGCCTCCGAGAGCGGATGGATAGTGGCAGAGATGGGGCGTCAGCCGTGGACTATCCAAGATATGCTGCCGACATGGGCTGCCGTCAGCGATTTGAAATCGGAGTCAGTCATGCTCACTTTCGCCCTCTTCCTCATTCTCTTCACTACTATGCTGGCTGTGGAGATTAGTATTATGTTGAAACAAATCAAGAAAGGACCGGAATTATGACCTACGAATTTCTGCAACATTATTGGTGGTTCATCGTATCACTGCTTGGGGCACTGCTTGTCTTCCTGATGTTCGTGCAGGGCGCCAACTCCATGGTGCGTTCCTTGGGCTGGACGCCTGAAGGACGCCGCCTCATCGTCAACTCTACAGGCCGCAAGTGGGAGTTCACCTTCACCACACTGGTCACCTTCGGTGGAGCCTTCTTCGCCTCCTTCCCACTGTTCTACAGCACGTCGTTTGGCGGCGCCTATTGGCTGTGGATGATTATCCTGTTCACCTTCGTGGTGCAAGCCGTAAGCTACGAGTTTCAGAACAAGCTGGGCAACTTCCTCGGTGCCAACACGTTCCAGTGGTGCCTCGTGCTGAACGGCATCCTCGGCCCGCTGCTCCTTGGCGGTGCCGTGGCCACGTTCTTCGAAGGTTCCAACTTCGTGGTGGAGAAGGCCAGCCTCACTTCGCCACTGTTGATAGAAGGTGGCGGACAAGCTATCAGTCACTGGGGCAACGCCTCCAACGGACTTGATGCCCTGCTCAACCCCTGGGTGCTGGTATTCGGCTTAGCTGTGATGTTTCTGGCGCGTACGTTAGGCACACTATACATTATAAACAATGTGAACGATGAGGACATCCGCTCGCGTGCCTCCGTGCGTCTTCTGGGATCTGCCGTGCCTTTCGTGGTGCTCTTCGTGGCCTACGCCGTGCACCTGCTGACCAAGGACGGCTATGGATGGGTTATTGAGACGGGCGAAATCGTAGTGTTGCCGCATAAGTACCTGACCAACTTCATAGAGATGTGGCCGCTACTCATTATGCTGCTTGTAGGAGTGGCACTGGTGCTGTCGGGCATCGCCATGGAGGTGTGGCGCAAGGCTGAGAGCAAAGGCAAGTTCCAAGGCATCTGGCCTGCGGGAATCGGTACCGTGCTCACTGTGCTGGCATTGTTACTCTGCGCGGGATGGAACTACACCGCCTATTATCCCTCGACACACGACTTACAGATGTCATTAACCATCGACAACTCGTCGAGCAGCGAGTTTACGCTGCGCACAATGTTCTATGTGTCGCTGCTTGTTCCCTTTGTCCTGGCGTACATCATCTACTGCTGGAGAAAGATAGACAGCCGCAAGATTGACAGAGAGGAACTGGCCGCCGACGAGGAGGCTTACTAATGGTTACAGCTTGACGCTGAGTGCCTTGCCGCTATAGGTAACAAGCGTGCCCTGCGGAGCGTCGAGGTCGAGACTGCGGGGAGCGTCTTCCGTGACAAGAACGACGTTGAAGCGGCGGGTCTTCAGCATACCAGGGAACTGCCCCTGACGTTTGCCGAAGGTGACGGTGCGTGTGGCATCGTCATAACCGATGTCGATAGTGGAATATTTACCCTGCTCGTAGTTATAGTTAGTTCCCTCGTCCTCATAGAGCTGGAACTCTCCATTCGCGCCTGCGTATATATAAAGATGTATAAGCTCGGCAGGCTTCTCGTCGCACCACTCCATCTCTGGACCGAAGGGTATGATGCTACCCTCACGCACGTAGACCGGAATACGGTCATAAGGTGCGTCAACAACCAAGTGTTTGCCTCCTGTCATATGTTCGCCGGTGTATAGATCATACCAGCCGCACTGACGGGGGAAATAGACGCTGCGATTACGTGCCTTATAATAGCCCACGGGACATGCCATCAATGCCGGGCCGAGCATCCACTGGTTGCCTATGTTCTCCACCTCGGTGTCGCCATTAAAGTCCATGACCAAGGCGCGCATCAACGTGTAGTCGCGGAAGTGTGCCCATCCGGCCAGCGAGTAGAGATAAGGCATGAGGCGATAGCGCAGTTTGTCGTAGTAGACAAACGACTTGTAGGCGGGGTGGTCGTCTGGTGCGATGTTCCATATTTCGCGCAAGGGCCACTGGCCGTGACTGCGAAAGAGGGGGATAAAGGCACCGAACTGGTTCCAGCGCGTCTGCAGCTCGCGCCACTCCTTCAGGTCTTCGTTCTCCTGTCCCGTCTTGTCGTAGAGCTGCTGAGCTGCCACATAGCGGTTCTCCACGCAGAAGCCACCCTGGTCCATACCCCAGAAGGGAACACCCGACATGGAGTAGTTCAGTCCTGCGGTCATCTGAGCACGCATGTCCTCCCACCGGGTTCCTATGTCGCCGCTCCATGTGGCTGTTGAGTAGCGCTGCTCGCCGGCAAAACCGCTACGGGTTAAGAGGAACACGCGGGGTTCGTCCTTCTTACCCTTCCACACAGACCGCTGACCGTTATAGATGGCATCGGCGTTGACAGTGGAGTAGGCATTGAAGTATTCGGTAGAAGTACCCAAGGCGGTGGGGCCGCTCAATGCCTTACGGTACCACATCGGTGTGCAGTCGCGGACGTTAGGCTCGGAAGCATCCATCCACCAGGCGTCTACCTTCTTACCCAAATTGGTATAGAGTTTCTCGTCCATCTGCCGCCAGAACATCTTGCGGGCATCGGGGTCGTAGGCATCATAGAATCCGTTCTTGTATCCAGGACCCACCCAGTCGTGAATATCGTCGGTGGGCGACTGGTTGTACATCCAGCCCTTGGCATCGAGCTCCTTATAGTTGTCGGTATTCACATAGAACTTGGGCCATACACTGATCATGAAGCGGCCGTGCATCTGGTGCACATCGTCGAGCATCTTCTGCGGATCTGGATAGCGCGAAGCCTCGAACTCGTGGCTGCCCCACTGGTCTTCGGGCCAGTAGTTCCAGTCCTGCACGATGTTGTCGATGGGAATCTGGCGCTTGCGAAACTCTGCCAGCGTCGACACCAACTCCTCTTGCGTCTTATAGCGCTCGCGGCTCTGCCAGAAGCCCAGCACCCACTTGGGATACAGGCTCGCCTTGCCCGTCAGCGTACGATAGCCCGAGATGACCTCGTCCATATTCTGTCCGGCAATGAAATAGTAGTCCATGTCCTTCGCCATCTCACACCAAATGGTCAGCGCCTCACGCTCTCGCGTAGAACGCGGCTCCGCCACACGCAGGCCACAGTACGACTCGCCACCATCAGGCTGCCACTCTATGCGCAGGTGAGTTCGCTTGCCACTCGTCAGCGGTGTCTCAAATTTGTAGGCATTGGGGTTCCAGGCCGTACGCCAGCGCTCGGACACCACCTCCTTGCCGTCGATATAGACCTTGATATAACCAGCATAGTAGAGGATGAACTGGTAACTGGCCGACTGCGGAGCCTCAATGTAGCCCTCGTACACCACATTGGCGCCAGCCAGGTTGAAGTCCTTCGGCAGGTTCTTGATGCCGCCGTTGTCGGTGCGGTTAGCAATCTCCGACTTCGCGGGCGTACCATATTCATAATAGATGGAGTCCTCGTCGCGCACCAGCTTCTTGCCTCTCGCGTCGATATAGGTTCCCGTCAGGTGTCCTTCCTTACCCTGCTTGTCGTAGAGCTTGAAGGCGCGGTTCAACTGCAGGTAGTCGTGCGGATTGCCGAAACGGCAGTAGGAGTAGGCATCCCACAGCAGTCCGTAGTTCTTCGTCGACAGCACGAAGGGTATCGACACCTTGGTGTTGTATTGGAACAGGTCCTCGTTCTTGCCACGCATGTTGAACTCCTCCGACTGGTGCTGTCCCAAGCCGTAGAACGACTCGCTGTCAGGGCCATCAGAGCGGAACTTCAGCTGCCATGTGAGGCCATGCTTCTGCTCTTCGGTAGGCTGCACGCCGCCCTTGATTCCCAGCTCGCGCTCAGGAACGGTGAAGTCCCAGAACTGCTTGCCTGTCCCCTCGTCAGGACGGTCGAGCGCCTCTTCAGCCAGCGGTTTGCCGTTGCCGTCAAAGAACCTCATGTGTCCCGTCTCCTTGTTCACAAAGACCCGCACATTTTTGGCCTTCACCACCACTTGGGGGGCGCTGATGACATGCTCAGAACTTGATGCCGGCCATTCCTCTATGGTGACATCGCCTTTGTAAGGCTGTTGCGGCACAATCATCAGGCTCTGCGGCTTCACGGGCAGTTCGTCCTTCGACGTTGCCCTTACGCGAATGATGTTGTCGTTGATCACTTCCAGCTGGATCACCTTCGCCTGTCCGCCGTCGGGGCGTATGGTCACCTGGTTGCCGTTGGTTTTCACATCGGCGGCATGAGTCGTTAGAACCCATCCACAAAATAACACGGTAAAGATACGTTTCATATTCATCATGCAAAAACTAAAAAATTAACTCCTTGAACTGCTAGCACTGCATTTTGTCCGAAGAAATCCGAAGGCTTCGGATTTTTGTCCGACCAGTTCGGATTTTTGTCCGAAGGCTTCGGATTTTTACGGACGTTTTTCATCTCCTGACATCTTGATGTCCTATTTTCCTAAGGTATTAGCGCGTAAGCGAGAACTTCACGGATAGTCCGAAGTCCTGCGTCGTGGTAGGATAGCTCGACGAGGAGAGCAGCGGTGTATTGGTCTGCCGGTCATAATAGGCCGTCAGGGTGAGATATCTCGACAGCGTGTAGTCGGCAGCAAAGGAAATCTTCAATGCCGAATTGCCGCTGCTGGCCGACGAGACGCCAGAGGCAATGTCGCGGGTAATGGCGGTCTGTTTGCGGAACGACACGTCGATGCGTGTGTTCAGGTCGTGATTGACACCACCTTTATTGTTTTTAGGCTGCGTCTTGCCGCCCGATGTGCTATTGTCATCACCTTTGCCATTTCCCTTCTTGCCTCCCTTCACCTTGCGATGGCTGTTTGACATGCCGAAAAGATTGAAGTTGCTAATCTTATAGCCCATGCCGACGACCCAGTCCTTCGAGCGCGACTCATTCAGCTGCACGCTGGTCATCGACAGGTTCATAACGCGTGTCGTCTTGTACTCTAACTTCAGCGTCATGTTGTTCTTCAACGTCACGTCGACGCCCATCAGCGGCGAGAAAGCCTCATTGATGCTGACGGTAGAGATGTTATAAGGCGAGGAGGGCGTATAGGAACCATCAGCCGCCTGTACATAACCCAAGTCGCCCATATACTCTAACCAGGAGCTGTAGGAGGCGTAGGAGCCAACACTATAGACGCTCTTATAGGAGTGGTTCAGGTTGACGCTTTTGAAGGCGTTGGCAAAGAAGGGAATCTTCGACAGGCCGCTGTAGCGCACGGTCCAGTTGGGCAACAGGCGCGACAGAGCGGGGAAGATGTCGAGCGACTTGCCGGCGCCCACGGTATAGGTGCCGAGGAAGGCGGGAATAAGGACATCTGAGCTGTAGGCATCAACAGGGTTGGTACCACCATCAGCAGCCTGGCCGGTATAGTTTGAAGGATACTGCGCCTGAACACGGTTACGATAGTCGGGAATGGCAGCAACGAACTTGTCGAAGGTATCCGAATGATATCCGTTGTTGGCGTCGCCCATGCCTTCAAGAGCCGAGCCAATGGAAATGGTAGTCATTGTAAACGAGCCGCTGTAGGTGGTAGGACGACCTTCATACATGAACTGCACGCTGCTGGCGCGGTTTTGTGTGCGGGTGGCCGTGAGGTCAATCTTCAGGTCGCGCACAGGCTCCAGCGTAGCACGCACCTGCAGGTCTTCTGTCCTCTGGCTAGTGGAGGGAGTTGCCACGCTATCGTTGCAGAGCAGCCAGCCACGGTCGACAGCTTTGTCGATATAGCTGTCACCAGTAAAGCCAAAGGCGAAGTCAAGACCAGGCGAGAGGATGTCACCTGTACGCTGACCAAACATATCGCCGATGTACGGCATAAAGCCCGGCAACGCCATCGATCGCTGGTTGCGATAGCTGAAGTTCACAGTACGCACCATCATCAGGAAGCGTGCCCCCTGCTGAGCATAGTTATACCACCATTTGTTGTCTAAAGGTTCCTTGGGCGTCACGGAAAGCTTAATGGTGATGCCTGCCCCTTCGCTTACTTCACGCGCCAGCGTCTGTTTGCCACGACTGCCTCGTGACACGCGTGAGTCCTTGTTCTCTGTGCTATCGGCAGTGGCGATGGAAAGATCAGCAGTGGCAGCGGACTGGTCAGCAGTGGGGGCTGACAGGCTGTCCTTGTTCTCCTGCGTGAGGTCATTGGCGGGCTTCTGACCGTCGCTCTTGATCCACACCTTGATTTTGTTTTCGTCAACGGTCTTCCACTTTATCTGCACCACGCGGCCATTCTTATCACGGGCACTAACCATCAGCCGTTTCGTTTTCTTTCCGTGCTGGATTTCGATAACGGAATCAGGCAACAGAGTTATCTCTTTTTGGAAAGTGTTCTTGTTCTTTGGCAGCTGCATCTCACTCTTCTCAGAGTCCACATTTTCCCCCTTCTTATCCTTATCTGACTTCGTTGCCGGCTTATTCGGTTTCTTGCCAGGTTTCTGCGGCTGCTTCTTAAAACGATCATTGGTCTTTTTCAGGAATGGGACGTGGTTATAGAGCGTCTCCATATTGAAGTTACCATTAATCTGAATGTTGCGATTGTTCTGGATGGTATTGCCAAGCGATGTGCCGTCGTCCAGCTCAGTACCGCGCAGCCATGAGTAGGTGGCGTTATACTGCGTATCAAACTTCGCCCAGTCGAAAATAGGCAGCTTATCCAACGGCACTTGGTAGCTGGCCGTGAAGGTCTGCTGATAGTCGAGCGGTGTACCCCAATGGCTGATGCTCTGCCAGACAGAGTCCTTCCACGCTTCGTAGCGGTCAGCATAGAGGTCTTTGTTAATAGGAGTGTAAGGCTCCTCTATCTCGGCATGGGTGGCACTTTGGAAGTTCATGTGCAGGTTCTTCGTCAGATCCCAGCGCAGCTGGAAATCACGGTTCCAGAGGAACTGCTCACTGAAAGTCAGCGGCAGGCTGGGATCCTCAGTATTTTCCAGGTCACGCTCCTGTAACTCGTAGTAGTTACGTGTCAGCTCTGAGTTGAAGGAAATGCTCTGTGGCAGATAGTTCACGCCGAAGGCCTTGGGCAGCTGCATCCACTTCGACTTGCTCTTCGACTTCTTGAAAGGCTCCCATGTCTTGAAGACCGGCGAATAGGTGTAGTTAATAGATCCGCGCCACTGATCCTCGTTCTCATAGATAGTAGTCTCGCCCGTCGTGTTACGGTGTGAGTGGCTATAGCTGAACGAGAAATTAGCAGGGTCGATGGGCAGCGGGTGCTTCTTGTTCTTGATGTTCACACGGGCGTTGGAGAGCGAGAAGTTGTGGGAGGTATGCTTCGTCACGGCGATACTCTCGATACTGTCGCGTTCGCGTCCGTCGCGGGCGCTCTCCATGGCGTCATCCAGATCCATATCGGTGTCCAAAGGGTTATACTTCGGGCTGATGGACTCCTTGGTATAAGAATAGTAGAGTGGTGCAGACACCTGCGCCTTTTCGGGCAACAGCTTACCCAGTTCCACATTGGCAGTGATGGCATAAGATTTCTCAGTATCAGTGGAGCGTTGCATGACCGTCTCCTCCAGTCCGCCAAAGCCGTCAGTGATGTAGCGGCCCGTCATATTGACCGAGCCGAGGTCGCTCAGCTGTATGTTCATGGCTCCACTGGCTGCCCAGCCGCCCTCATTATTGGCTTCGCGCAGGCGCAGCTCGTTCACCCATACCTCGCCGCTCTTCATCGACGGGCTGAGGTTGCGCACACCGATAATCATTGTCTTCACCTCGCCTAACGACGGATTGCCGACAATGCTGATGCGGTTGTTTGGCTTGTTGGGGTCGTAGTCGCTATATAGCTGCGTATAGCTGGCCTGTCCCTCAGCGCGCGCCTTATTACGTGCTTTCTTCAGGGCTGTAAAGACAGAGAGGTTGATGTCGAGCATATTTTCCTGTGGCCATACCAGGATTCGGTCGCTGGGCACGTTCCAGTTATAGCGACCTTCGGGGGTTAGCTTCAACGGTATGAGATACTCATAATAGTTACTCTTGTAGTCAGAGCCCAATCGGATAAATACAGCCAATTGGTTATCCTCGAGTTGCGTAGCATTGGGCACAAGATAATTGGCGTGCACAAACATCTGCAGGCGCTTGTATTGGCGCAGGTCAAGGTTGGTGTTCTTGTATACAGCCTTCGATTCGTTCTGCGACAGATTCTTCACAGTCAGGCACAAGGCCTGCTCATTGTCCTCAGTCAACTGCTGCTGATTAGGGTCGGTGACACGCGTGATGCCAGGCGGCAAGACATAGGCCACGGGCTGACGCTCGGTATTCTCCTCCACATTGACGGCACTCACCTCCAGCGTACCTGACTCAGCGCCGGCGCTGGTTTGAAGGTTCTGCTTGTACTGTCGCCATTCGCCTCGTACCAGGTCGAGCGATCCAAAGCGCAGGGTGATAGGCTGCTCGAAACCAGTGAGGAACATGCGCATGAAGCGGATGGAGGTGAAATCGTTGATGGTCCCCACCCTCTTCTCCCACTCCTGCAAGGGGATGCGGTACTGATACCAGCGCACGGTACAGGTGTCGCCGTTGCGCAGCTTGGCATTGTAGTCACGGTGGTCCACAATGTAGGAATCTTCGCTCTTCATGCCACGGTTGTAAGCCTGCAACTCTTCATCGCTGATGGGAATGTGGTACTGGAAGTAGCGCTCATACTCGTTCAGCGTGTAGTCCTGATTGATGTCCTCCACGTCAGGGCCGGTCTTGTACGAGGAGTCATAGCTCTCAGTTTGGTTATCACTCGACGGGGAGTTGCCCTGCGGATTGTTAATCCGGCGGTAGCGGTCAAGGATGCTCTTCTGCTGGCTGTCGAAGTCAGAGCCGCGGAAGTAGTGATAATCGTCACCAGCGGGGTCCTGGCGCCATGACTGCAGCAATGAGTCGTTCTGCACCACGGCGCTCACCTGGTTGAGCCAGTTGGCATAGGCGCCGAAAGTTTTCTCCTCCTCGTCTGTCAGTCCGTTAAGACCCACGTCCTGCTTCTCGCGCGATCCGCTGGTAGTGGCAAAGGCATAGGTCTGCGTGGCCTGCACAGGAATCTTACCCCACTGCGTGGTCTCGAAGGAAGAGGTGCCGTCGACAGGCATTCCGCTCTCATAGAACTTCTTGCCGTCACGCAGCACATCCTCAGAAACTTCACCCAGGTTGATATAGAGGTCACCGGAATATTTATCCGCTGTGCCTTTCGCGCGCGTATATATAAAAGGATCGAGAAGCCAGAACTCCACGTATTCGATGTTTGACTGCTCGAAGTCGGTGGTCTCCAACCGGCGCATCATGCCACCCCACTTGGCAGCAGGATTCTTCAGTGTGCCGTCGCTGTTGTAGTCGAGGGTGAGGTTGTAGGGACCGCGTTCCTGCGGATAGTAGCTCAGGTTGAGGACGGGCAGTGTCGAGGTAGCGCCGCTGTAGCTGGACTGGTCGCGGTTGGGATAGAGTTCGCGCACGTAGACCTCGCGTACATAGTGATTCGACAACTGCTCCAGGTCACCCTTGATGTGTCCGGGTGTCAGAGACGAGGAGCGGCGGGTGAAAAGCGGATCGACGGTGTACCACGACAACAGGGCACGGTTGTAGCCCGATGCCACTGTGGTCTTGTCACTCGATTCGGGGAACATCGTAGGTACGCTACTCAGCACCCAGGCCTTCGGATCGCTGATGTCAAACAGATTCTTAGTATTCTCAAAGTCGTCGATGTAGGAGGCGTTGTCCTGCGTGCCATGGGCACTGCCGGCAATCAGCTGCGCAAATTCGCCAGTCAGCGTAATCTGCGAAGGCTGCGTCAGGTTAAGGAGCGGCAATTTATCAAGGGCATTGGTAAGCCACTGCGACTCCTGCTTCCAGTTCAGGTTCAGGCCCCACAATGTATTGTTAAGCGGCTCTTCGCCCATGCCCACCTTGGTGGTCAGTGCCTGCTCGTTAAGATGCATCAGCGTACCGCCCATGGAGAAATTCTTGTTGAAGTCGTATTCCCAGTTAACACCTACCATGGTCTTACGGTGGAGCCAGGCATCGGTGTTCGACTCTAAGGACACATTGACATTGGTACCGGCGTCGAGGATGCTCTGGTTGAGAATGGTCACCTCGCCTGCAGTATAGTCCACGCTATAGTCGGTACCCTCGGTCAGAGTGACTCCACCGGCGGTGACGACGACGCTGCCAGGCGGTATGTAGCTGGCATTGAGCTGTATGACGTTTGCCGCCGTACCCTTGTATTGGCCAGTCAGGATGTACTTGTCTTTCTCGGCATTTTGTTTCGCCACGGTCTTCGTAGAGTCGTAAAGCTGGTCGAAACAATATTTGTCGGCCAGATGGCCCATACCCTTTTGGTTGAGATAGTTGCGCAGATAGTCGCCAAAGGGCTCGGCCGAGGGAAGGAAGATGCGTCCGGCCGAGACGGTGTAGCCCTGCACAAAGTCGAACTGTCCGTTGGGGTGCGGCTTCATGTTCGCATCCAGTCGGTCAAGGCCCATCACCTTCAGCAGTGTCGTAGCCTTCAGCGACTCCTCGGGCAGATAGGTGAGGTAGGTGCCGGTGGTGTCGCTCTGGTACTTGATATCAAGACGGAACTTTTCTTTTTCCACGCTGGACGCCAGATAGTAGACGTTCTTCATCATCAGGTCCCAGTTGCCTTGCGAAGGATTGCCGCTGGTATTCTTCAAGGTTTTCACAAAGAGGCAACGGCTGGTCTGTGTCACATCGGTGGAGAACTCACCCACCTGATAGGTGCGGCCGCCGTAGGTGTATTCAAAGGCTACTGCCAGCACCTGATCTGTCTGTAAGCCTGTCTTCAACGAGATGAATCCCAATGCCTCATTCACGGTGTACTCCGACGGGGAGAGCAGCCTGGCAGCAGCCAACTTCTCATAGTCCACGCCGCCAACGAGGCCATTGATAGCCTCAAGGCGCGTCGTCACCACATCAATGCCGCGCGAGGCGGAGTCGATATTGGCCACAAGAGTGCTATACTCGTCATTGGCCAGATTGCCAGGCACAGTCATGCCAGTAGAGCTCCACAGCGTGTTACTGATGACGGCGTTCTCGCCCAAGTCGGTGAAGGCCACGATATTACGTGTATTGCTGGTGGTGCCGGTCTTGTTGGTCACCCACACCTCTACGCGGTTTACCTTGACACCTGTGGTGAGATTGGGCAGTGTTGACATGGCACGGTCATACTGCTGGCGGAAGAAATGACTAAGGAAGAAGTGGCGGTTTTCCTCGTAGTCGGCCACATCAATCTCAAAAAGACTAGTCGATGTGCCGCCCTTGCTGCTCACGCTGGAAGACGTCGACTTTTTCTGCGACACCACAGTTTGCAGTTTCAGTTTACCGAACTGCATGTCGGTACGGATGCCGAAGAGTGCCTGGGCACCATGTACCAATGAGTTGTTCGAAGGGAACGACACGTTGCCAGCCTCTACCAGCTTGATGATTTCATCCTCCTTGCCTTCATATTTCAGTTTGATGTTCTTCGTGTCGAAGTCCATAGTGGCCTCGGTGTTGTAGTTCAGGTTCAAGTTCACCTTGTCGCCCACCTTGCCGTTTACGTTGAGGTTGATTTTCTCGTCAAAGTCAAAGCTGGTGGTTTTGCGGTTGCGGATGGGCAGCGACGGGTTGTCGATGTCCTTCTTCGTCACACCCACTTTCAGCTCCGCAGTACCCTGAGTCTTTACACGGACACCACCCGGACCGAAGATCTTCTCGGCAGGCCCCAGGTCGAAATGCATGTCTGAGAACAAGAACTTGTCCTCTCCCTTGGTCTTTACATTCTCGGCATCCCTCACACGGAAGAAGTGCTGGCGAGCCTTACGCTCACTCCATCGCATATACTCCTCAGGAGTCATCAGGATAGGGGCGTTCAGATAGCTGTCGCCAATCTTAGAGCCAATATAGTACACGCCCGCAGAGTCGTCATACTCCACCACCTGCTTCAAGTTCTCGGGCATCTTCAGGTCAAGAGCCGACGAATCCAAGTCTGCCACCTCCATCGGCACCGTCGGCTGCACACGCCAGCGGGTAATGCGTATCGTGTCAGCCAGTTCAGGACTCTCCACACGATAGGTGTCAGCTGTGCCAGAAGTATCCACCAACCGAGAAGGGCTGGAGGGCAACGTCACGGCCAGCGCCGTGATGCCCAGCAAGAATAATATGATAAACGCGAATCGTCTCACGCTGTTTTCTTTCTTATTAATGTTGACGTGCGCATAGCACGTCTTATTATTAACGCAGTCAACGGGTAAATATTGTATTAGTAGCCAGAAACACATCGAAAACCGTTTTTTTTACGCTTTCACGGAAAAAAAACGCGAAAAAATTTGGTCAGTCGTTTTTTTCTTCGTACCTTTGCACCCGCAAACGAAAGGATTGCATTTTAATGGTGCCTTAGCTCAGTTGGTAGAGCATCGGACTGAAAATCCGTGTGTCCCCGGTTCGATTCCTGGAGGTACCACTCCTCCTTTCATTATG